>JBGOXQ010000058.1:0-9036 GCA_041479225.1 Bathyarchaeia archaeon | reverse complement strand
GTTTCTGTCAAGACGTGTTTGACTTTGATGTTTCTAGCCACGAGGGCGTCTGCGATTAGGCTGCGGTGGCATCGCCAAGGCATGGCTTCCGCACACATAATGACGACGCGATTTTCTCGGGCAAGGGCTGCGAGTTTTAGGAGGTTTTCGGTGAATTCTCGCGTTTGCATGTAGTCCGCGTAGCCTCTGAAGGATTTGTTTTCCCACGCCAAATTAACCGAGTCAGGGTGGGGTCTTCGGAATCCTCCAAGATCAGGCATGTGAATGTACTTTATTTCTTCTGCTTTTAGGGTGGTGGGGAGGTTTTCTTTATTAAACTGGGGATTATGCCTTGAGCGGGGAACGGTGCGAACATCCACCACCAGCTTAATGCCATAGGCTTTCAGAATTTCGATGAACTCTTGGAGTGTTCTGGTAGAATGCCCAATTGTTAAAACTGTTAATTCATGCTTTTCGCTCAAAGGAAGCAGGGCTCCACTTTATTCGACGCAAAATGCTTAAAGGACATGGCTTTCCGCTGTATTTCACTTTGTTATTCTGTGCTTATAAACGGAAATAGAAAAATTACGGGAGTAGCTGAAGACTTACTCGTTTTAGACATTTTCATAGCACAAATCCTAAAAAGCCAATACACGATTATAGCTTGTTATGACCTTTCGGGATACTTGTTTACAGAAAGGAATCCAATTAACTCAGGAGACAATGAAAAGTGAAACGAATCGTAGCACATATTAAAACTCCTTTCGGCGAAGTCACCATCGAAGGCGAAACGCCACAAGAGATTCTCGGCATGCTGGAGTCAATTCCAGAAAACTTCGTGGAGAAACTTGGAGATTTCGTCTCCAACCGCCTCGTTCCCTCAGGCGCACAGTTGAAAGGCATCGTGGAACCCACCACGGAAGGACCAGTAATCGTAACACGCGAGAACCTGACACACTACGAAGCAGTGGGGCTTGTTTTGTATGCTTCGGATGAACGCAAAAACACAGCCTCACAAATCCAGAAACTGCTGGAGTCCAGCGGCATAAAAAGCATGGTTCCCGCTCGGCTGAACGAGATGACTAAGCGTGGGCAAGTGTTCAAGCCTGACCCAGCCAAGCCAGGGTTCAAGCTGACAATTCAGGGCGAGAAATGGGTGGAAGAAGAGGTTCTGTCGAAGCTGAGAGGAAAAATGAGTTGACCGAGAAAACCGAAAAAGTCACTATCCACTTTAAATACAAGGACATAGAAAAAACCTTCGAGGGCTCAGTTGAGGAAACGTGGCTTTTGCTAAACAAGTTCTTCAGCGAATTCATTCCCTCCTTCGAAATCGCCACCAAACTGCGGTTAAGCGTTGACGTGCAATTTCTGGCGAAAGACTGCGAGGGCTTAATCGCGTTTTCACCCGAAGGCCCCAACGTACTCGCACAAAAAAACAAGCTCACGGACAATGAGACGCTGGCGCTGTGGCTTCTGGCAAGCTACCTTGGGCACAAGCTGAGTCTACTTCAGAGCGACGCCCTTTCCAAAGAAGAACTGCAAATGAAGTTGGGGAAAAGCGGGAAAATAACCAGCACCCGCCTAGGCGAGTTAGTTAAAAACGATTGGGTGGCGAAGACTGAAGATGACAAGTTCAGGATGACAACTTTCGGCGTGGCACAGATGCAGAAAGACATGCTGCCCAAGATAAAAGCGAAAACAAGCAGTTAGAATCTCGTACGTAAATGTGGAAAAAATCAGTTTTAATTTCTCACTCACCAGTTCCACCTTTACTTGTTTCTATATCGACAGAAAGAGGGTTGCTTGATGTTAAAAACGGTGTGGGAAGGAATCTATCAAAAACGCAGCTTACCTACCAGCCACGCTCAACCTCGATGCAGTTTCTATATAATAGGGGGGCTATAGACCGTTCCGAGCAATAGCACAACAAAAAGAAAAAAGCTGGATTATCGGTTGTACATCCAGATTGTGAACTGCTCCGTTGAGTTGAAGTATTTGTCCATGTAGTCGCTGTACACTCGGTAAACATGCACATCATTGCCCAGTGAAGGTCGCCAGATATTCATCCAATTGTAAATCTCCGTGGAAACGCTGTTAAAAGCAATGTCGCCTAAAATGTCGTGGCTGTAGTAGTCTCGCACTGGATCCAAAATTGAAATTTTTGTGCCGTTGAAAGGAACCATGACAGCAACGTGACCAGCTGTTTCCCCAGTTATCCAAACGCATTCCACCATGAAGCGGTTGTTAAAGTACGCTCGCAACATAGACGCCAGAAGCACTGCAGTGTCTTCACAGTCACCTTTCCTCAGCGCTAGCGTTTCGTTCGGAAACTGCGCCATCTGATCAGTCTGCGTCAAACCTTTAGTTTCAACATCACCCAGAGTGTCTGGAAGCACAGGATACAAACCGTCCTCCCTGTACTCAATGTTGTTGTTAACCCAATCGTAAAGCGCCTTAATGTCTCCCCAGTTAATCTCGTTAGTATCGTTCACGATTTGGCCCGCAACGCTCAGAGTAACGTTCACCACTTCGGGGTCAGCAGGAGTAATGAACGGCTCAGCTTCCCCACGCATTAGCCTCTGATCAGCCATGGTTCGCAGTTCCTGGTAATCAGCCAAATTCTGATCGTACTCCTGCTTCAAATTATTATACAAATCCTCCAACGCTTGGTACCGAGACAAATACGAACCATTAGTCATTCCAGAACCGGAAGGATTTGGCACATCTGCAGGAGGCTGCAACAGAATGTTTGTGTATTTCCACTCTAAAAAGGAATAATTTCCCAAGAGATCATAATACTTAGTTTGCAGAGTATCATACTGATCCTGAAGATCAACCAGCTTGTCCGCTTGCTGGGCATTCCTTGAGTTAGCATCGGTTAAACTCAAAAACGCCGCCGAAGCGAGAACCGACACAATTAGGAGTGCGGAAAAGGTAACGATAAACTTGTTCATAGCCATCAGCCTCTGTACAATAGGAACATCATGTGTTTTTATGTCTTCTGAAAAAACAAGCCGCAACCTGATTTCATCCAACTCAACCAGAATTAACTTACTTCAAAATCTCAGCCTGCAACATCGAAGCTGAAGCGTTTACGTAGAAGTCTCCACTATTCGCCCTTTAGTGTAAGGCACAAACTCTCTAATGCTCTCGATGGATGTTTTGCCCATTTTTTCACGTTGTTCTTTCGGCAGTTTTAACACCAAAGACCTCAGAACCTGCTTCAGAAAATCTTTCCCCGTCAAGTCACCTGGACCCAGCGCAACAAACAATTTCGTTTTTGCTTTCACAGCCACTGCAGGACCACCAACAAACCGCGGTTCCTCACCCTCAACCACGCCAATTGCCACCTTCAAGGCTGTTCCGCGCATCCAGTTCCGCTTGCCAACAACTGCAAACGCGCCATGCGGTACAGACTCGCCTGACGGACCACTCTTACTCAACTGCTCAGGCTTCACCCAGTAAACATCCGCTGAACCCATGCCTTCCCGCCAAGCACGGGAAAACGAAGCAGCAAACTCACCCGCTTCCTGCAACGTCTGCGCACCTGGCTCTTTGCCCTCAGTTTTAACAACCACGAATGGAGAACCCACGATTTCAGCGTGAAAAACCACGTCATATGACTCGGTGTATTTCTTGATGAGAACTTCATTACTAACCGTGTATTTTCCAGCAACTACCAGAAAGCCTTCCGAAGAATTAAACCACCGAAACTTCTCAAACCACTCTTTACTTTCTACTCTTCGCGTTTCAAGCTCTTCCAAAGCTTCAGAAGGAGCAGCAGTCTTCAACGCTTCAACCGCACTGACACGCTTCTCAATCTCCGCCAGCTTCTTCCGAGAATCCTCCAACGCTAATATCACACCAACAGAGTTCTGTTTGGCACTTTTTCCGCGATCATAAAACTCCGCAGCATTCTCGTACACTGTTTTGCGCAAGCTCAAGCTAAACACCAAATCATCCAAGTGAACGTTGATGGCTAACGCTTTGGAATCAAACGACTCGTAAAACGCCTCGGGAAACTTGCCTGCCTGTTTGGCAGCAGAAACCTCGGAAACGACAGCGCTTAAGTCTCTCTTTTCCCTCCAAGCCGAAGAAAACTTTTCCAACAAAACCTGAAGCTCATTTAGACGAACATAAATAGCGTCACCGATTTGCTTATCTCTAGCTTCTTTGCACTCATTTTCAGCCAATGCATGCTCCTGTTCAGAAACCATGCGTTTAAGCCGTTCTGCTTCACGCTTAAACTGACTCACATCCACGCCTGCCGTTGCTTTTTCAACAACAGTGACGCGAACGTAAAACTCATCCAGCGCCTCGCTGAAACTACTGTAAGGCTGAAGCTTGAAACCTTCATAACGCTTAAGCTTGAACGGCACCACATCCATGAAACCACCGTTCTCATCAAGCACTATGTTGGGCTCAAGCGGAGTAGTTGAAACCGATGAAAGGAGGCTTTGTAAAGCGGCAAACATTGCATCAATTTCACCACTGGCTAACGCGCTGCACAGCTTCGTTTTTTCAACTGCAGCTCTCAGCAAAAGCTCTTCAGCATAAACACCACCCAACCCCAAGAAACGGACAATAGCCCTAACAACTTCAGCGTCTCCAGCAACCTTCAACGCCGCTTCCAGCTCTTCCCGCGTGACTCTAAACGGGTTTTTTCCACCCGAAGGCGGAAACTGATAAACCTCGTTGCGGACGATATTGCGGTCTCGCATCCGCTTGAAAAACAATGCCTGCAGAATCTCGCCTTTCTCGCCTGCAAGGATGATGTTGCCTTCGCCGAAAAGCTCTAATATTAAACGTAATGTGCCTGCTTTGGCTTTGAAGTAAAACGTGACGACTCGTTCAAACTCATACTGCTCCATGCTGCCTATCCATGCACCAGGCAAATACTTGCGTAGTGTCATGCAGAATGCAGGTGGAGTTTGAGGCTTCTCCAACGAGTAAGCCGTAAGATGCATTCGCCTGCCCGCTTCCAACACCAGCCTCATCGGTTCCTCATTTGTCTTATGCAGCCTCAGAAGCAACGTTTTCGCATCTAGTTGGTAGATGTTGTTGACTCTGGCGTCTGCAAGTTTGTCTTTTAGTTCTCTGACAACGGCGTGCAGGTCGAAGCTGGTGAAGTCTTTTTTAGCCAACAAGTTCACATCTGTTCAGGACTCATAGTAGCTAGGTTATTATTAATAATCCTTCGGCAAGCTGAAAGAAACGGTTAAATCTGCGAAAACCTAGAATTAACTAACGTTTTAGCCACTTCCTCTAGGCAGTGCTTATTTGTTTGAGGCGCGAGAAATGAAAAGAAACGAAGTCACTATTCCTCTTCACAAACACAGCTTCAAAGAAATGCTTTTCTTTCTAATTTGCGGAGCTGTCTTAAGTATTCCCTTAACTTTGTTTATCGAACAGTACATATCTCCCTTGCTGGCTGGTTTAGACTCATTCTCGGCTTATCTGCTTGTTCTAATTGTTCTTGCCCCCTTGATTGAAGAGTTCTCTAAGGTTTTTCCTCTTTTTTATCGACATGGTGAAACTCAGCGCTCCATCTTCAACCTTGCTTTGCTTGTTGGTCTTGGATTTGGCATTGTAGAGTATTTGACTTACGTTTTCGCGCTAAACGCAAATCCGATTGGTAGGCTGTATGGACTGCTTTTCCATCCGGCAACCGCTTCAATAACTGCTTATGGCATCGCCACAAAGAAACCTTTACAATTTTACCTTGTTGCCGTTGCTCTTCACTTCTCCAACAACTTCCTCGCTGTGTTAGATCCTTTTCTGCCAACTTCAGCTGCTATTGTTGTCATTGCTGTTTTGATTTCTTGGCAACTGCATGGTAAAACTAAAAATGAATTCATAGAAACCCCTTACTGTCAACCAATTGAAGGTTCGAAGTAGCACATATCTGAGAAGAGCCCTTTTGAAGTTTGCAGCCATTTACGCTTACAAAATCAAATTGATTAGTCTGCGAATACTGATCGGTTTCATCATCGTTAACTGTAACAGCGCAATAGAAATGGTTTATTACTAGGCAACTTTTTAATGTAGAGTCAAAATATAGCTAACAGGACTGAACCAAAGTGAACCCTCTGACCAAAGTCTACTGGATAAGAGTTTCATTAGGCGCAATTGCAGGCTTAATCAGTACAAGCGTCTCTATCTTGGCGCAATCTGCAACAACTGGAACATCTATCGTTGCGCAAGTGAGCAACACCAGCACATTGCTGAACGGCATAACCATTGCATTACTTATTTACTTATTGTCCTTTTACGCTTTAAGAGCCAAGTTCGCTTCACAGGTTGAGAAGAAATCCAAAATCCTGAGCATGGGCATCTTCATCTATTTTTTCACTTGGCTAGTCTTCTGGATACTGACGCTAACCATATACATCGGGCCAGTCTAACAACAAAAATTAACTATGCTTCATCTTCCACATCGTCAATTTTCTTCAAAAAATTCGCAATAGTGGCTTGACTTTTATCGCTTCGCAACGTCTCCAAAGGCTCCTTTTCAACTATCGCTTCTTCCTTGCTGGGTTGTGCAGGTTGAGAAGCCGTAGAAGCGGGAACATCAATTCGCGTAAGAACGCGCATGCAGTCAGCCCAAGCGGAAAAGTATCCTCGGTCAAAATCTCCATGCAGCCCGTTGTGCGTGTGATCCAGAAACTCTCGCCTGTAACCATGCAGGCTTGCTTTGTCACTTAAGTCAAGTTTAGAAAAGAAAGCGTAGCCATCTCCGCTAGTTTTCTGCGAGAGATACATGCCGTAGAGTGCTCGAAAGTAGCCTCGGTTCCATTCGGTTTTCTGCATTTTCTGCTTAAGTCTTTCCAGTTCGCGTTCGGCTTCCGTGAACTGTCTGCTTATGACGAGTTGGAAGTACCTTGTGACTAAGGCTTGAGGTACAGGCATGTTATCGGTTGCGACCTTTGTTGGCTTTCTCTTCTTCAGTTACATCTTCTATGCCGTTCTCGGTTACTTTAAGGATTTCCTCGCCTTCAGGCAAATACGGACTTGAAACCAACCGAGCAATGCGAATAGGACCGTGGGAAGCTCGGCGAAGGTAAATACGCGTGTGACTCGTGTGCCCCACGATGTGTCCTCCGATTGGATGGGTGGCGTCGCCGAAGAATTGGTCAGGTTTCGCCATGACCTGGTTAGTTACGACGGCTACGGCGTTGAAAGCGCGCGCTAAAGCTATCAGTTTGTGCATGTGTTTGTTTAGTTTCTGCTGTCTGGAAGCCAGCATTTCTCGTCCGATGTATTCGCTCCTGAAATGTGCCGTTAGGGAGTCTACGATTATTAGTTTTACGTTGTTTGCTTTAATGATTTCGTCCGCGTTTTCCAAGAGGAACATCTGGTGGTCTGAGGTGAAGGCTTCTGCGTAAATGATGTTCTTAACCACTTGCTCAGGGTCGAGACCTAAATGCTTAGACATTTGGATGATGCGTTCGAGCCTGAAAGTGTTTTCGGTGTCAACGTAAAGTGCGGAGCCGCTTAAGCCGCCACGTTCAGGTGGCAATTGAACATTGACGCACAGTTGGTGGCAGAATTGGCTTTTACCGCTGCCGTATTCGCCGTAGAATTCTGTGATGGTTTGGGTTTCTAATCCGCCGTCAACCATCTTGTCTACAGCTTTGCTGCCAGTTGTGACGCGTAAAACTGTCTGGCGCTTCTTATAGAGTTCGTCTGCCCGTACGAAGCTGATGCCTAGGGCTGAGCGTGCGGCTTCGATTATTTGGAATGCTTTCTTTTCGCTGACGCCAACAGGTTCCAGTTCTCGCGCAGTAGCCATTGCCAGTGACTCGACGGTGTGATAGCCGAGTTCGCGGAGTTTCGTTGATGTGGCTGGTCCAACTCCTGGCAAGTCTTCTATGAATTCGTACTTTACTGTTTTATCTTCGGTTTCTTCTTCTTTCTCTTCTTCGGCTTCAGGTTTGTCTGTTGCGTCTTCTGACATCTATCTCACGTTCTCGGTTGTAACAGAGGGAACAGTGGGTTTAAGGCATATTTAAAATGCGCGAAGAGGATGATCGCTTAGTCCGTGGAGAGAGGCGAGTTGAAGTGAAATTTAAACATAAGATTTACAAAAAATCCAGCCTGTAAAAACTGTTGAAGCCTTTTTGTGGTTTTCGTCTACCCCCCCCTCTTTATATAGATAACCCATTTCAAAATTGAGCTATTAGTCTTTCTGCAGAGAAATGCCCACAAAAAAATTAGACCACTAAAGAATATCATTTTGAAGGATTTTTACATCTTGATTCTAGACCGTTCTGGTTCTTCACGAAGCTGAGTAGGTCTGTTGCCTGTTCAAGTTTTTCTTCGTTCATCGTCATTAGCATGGATAGACGTCCGTATGTTGCCTTGCTAATGGCTTTTTCGTTGAGTAGCCTATTAAGTTCTTCTCGTTGATTGAGGAACTCTTCGCGTTTCTTGGCTTTTTCCTTGAGGAATTTATCAACCTCTCTATTGATTCTTTTCTCTCTGATTTCGTGTCTATTGGCTATGAGGAGTACGGCGGAGACGAGGGCGATTATTGAGATTACTAATGGAAGAATGATGAAATTAAAGTCAAATGTCTGCACTTGATTAAACCCGCCTACTCTTGATAGTATAATGGTCAGAGCCACACTCTAAAGGATTATGAATTCTTAATTCACCATTGAATAAAATACCTTCGGCATTCAATTATTGGTAGGATGTAACGATTCAATATGCGAACGCTTTCGTTTTTTCTCGAGATTGTCCTATGTAGCAAAAATTATTTCTGTAATATTTCTGTTTTCGACATGTTCTTGTTGCCGGAGCGGAGGTTATATGTTATATTACGAATTTATACTTCGGTGAAATAAAATGCTAAGAGCAAACCGAACCTCAAGCAAGGATTTCCTTAAAATATTTGACGCTATCTACCAAGAGGGACCTAAAGTAAAGTATCAAACTCCAGATTCATGGATTTCGGTCCAGTAACTTGACTGGTTAATACATATCCGATATTGAACTCTACATCAGTGAAAAGTTGAAGCGGCGTCTCCTCTGAGTAGTGAATGAATTAAGGCG
>JBGOXQ010000057.1:0-9129 GCA_041479225.1 Bathyarchaeia archaeon | reverse complement strand
CTGGAGAAGGGCGTCTTGACCCCAAAGCAAGCTGAAGAAATCTTCAAACCCGACTTTCTGCTGGGCAAGAAGAGACAAAAATGAACAATAGCTTCAATCCCAGTTCACGCTACTTTTTGGGTCTCAGCTCATCAAGTATTTTGCTTTTAACTTGCAAAATGCGTTTCGTGACTTGGATTTCTTTCGGACAAACCTGTGTGCATTTGAAGTAGCTTTTGCAGCTCCATGCGCCATGCGGTTTATCCATAATCGCCAACCGTTCCAGCGAATCTTTGATGCGGGAGTCGAAGATGTACCTGTGTGCTCGAACGATGGCTGCTGGACCCACGTATTCAGGGTTTTCCTTTTGGCTGACGGGGCAAGCGGAAACGCAGCACGCGCACATGATGCATTTGATGTCGTCGTTAAACTGCAGCCGTTGCGCAACGGTCTGCATGTGCTCTTTGCCTTCTTCCACATCCTTTAACACGATGCCACTTGGCGGATGCACAGACTTCTCCCGCTCAAAAAAAGGCTCCAAATCCACCACCAAATCCTTAACTACGGTGAAAACGCTCAGCGGCTCAACCACAATCTCCCTGCCTTCATCGTAGTCTCGAATGAGTTTCTGGCACGCCAAAGCGGAAACCCCGTTTATGGTCATGCCGTCGGAACCGCAGATGCCGTGCGCACAAGACATGCGGTAGGCTAAGCTGCCATCCTGTTCCCAGCGCACTTTGTTCAAGCAGTCCAAGAGCCTGTTGATGGGTTTAGCCTCAACTGTAAACGAGTCGTAATGCGGTTCTCTGTCCTGTTTGGGGTCGAAACGAAAAATCTTCAACTTAACCATCATGCTAGTACGTTCTCGCCTTTGATGCAAAACGCGTAACCGTTACCGGCTTATAATGCACCTCAAAACCATGCGGCGTTTGGAATACGAGCGAATGCTTCAGCCAAACATCATCGTTCCGCTCGGGGAAATCCCTGCGGTAATGCGAACCACGACTTTCCTCACGCTGCAGCGCCGCATACACTGTGGCTTCGGCTGCTTTCAGCATATTGCCAAGCTCAAAAGCCTCTTCCAACTCATAATTGAAACGTTTCCCCTTAGACATAAGCCCAACGTTTGCGAATTTGGTTTTGAGTTCGCGGATTTTGTCTAGCGCCTCCTCCAAGCCTGTCTTGTCGCGGAAAACGCTGCATTGAAGCATCATGACTTTCTGCATTTCCTCGCGAATCTCGAAAGCCTTCTCAGGTCCGTTTGACCCAAGCATCCTCGCAATCTCATCAGAAATAGCCGCTTCAGCATCCTGAGCCAAAGGCGCCAATATGTTCTCCTTAACGTACTTTGCGATGTCTATGCCTGCACGTTTGCCGAAAACCACCAAATCCACAAGCGAATTCGTCCCAAGCCTGTTCGCGCCATGCACGCTGACGCAAGCGCACTCGCCAACCGCATATAACCCAGGCACAGCTAAGGCTTTGCCATCTGCCAAAACTCGCCCTTCCATATCGGTTGGAACTCCGCCCATCATGTAATGGCACGTTGGCGCAACAGGAACAGGCGAAACACTCGCGTCAATGCCCAAGTAGGTTTTCACGAATGATGTAACCTCGTTAAGCTTCAGCTCCAACTGCTCCTTGCCAAGATGAGTCAAATCCAAAAAAACGTAGTCTTCCCCGTTGATTCCTCTGCCCTCCTGAATCTCCGTCAAAATAGCACGCGAAATAATGTCTCTTGGCGCCAAATCCTTCAAAGTCGGCGCGTACCGCTCCATGAAACGCTCACCCAAACCGTTCCGCAAAATCCCGCCCTCAGCTCTCGCCGCCTCGCTTACCAATATACCTAACTCATGGATTCCTGTTGGGTGAAACTGAACAAACTCCATGTCCTCCAACGGAACGCCAGCATCAAACGCGAGCTGGAAGCCGTCGGCGGTGGAGGCAAATGAAGTTGACGCGGTTTTGTAGATTCTGCCGCATCCGCCAGTAGCCAACAGCACAGCCTTAGCATGAAAAACCAAGGCTTCGCCAGTAGCAAGCGCATAAGCGCCTACGCCGCAGCAGCGACCCCCAGAAAACAGAAGCGACCTCACGAACACTTCATCAAAGATTTTAACGCCACGCACCAAACAGTGATCATACAAAGTATCCATGACTACGCGTCCAGTCCTGTCTGAAGCATAACAGGCGCGCCGAACAGGTGCCTCACCAAAATTCCGCGTATGCCCCCCGAAACGGCGTTGCTCAATCTTTCCTGCCTCGTTTCTGCTGAAGGGCACGCCCAGATGCTCCAGCTCAATGATGTGTTCAGGGGCTTCCCGCGCAAGAACCTCCGCCGCGTCTTGGTCAGCTAGATAGTCGCTGCCTTTGACTGTGTCGAACATGTGCCACTCCCAATAGTCTTCTTCTTCGTTGCCCAGCGCAGCTGCCATGCCGCCTTGGGCTGCGCCAGAGTGGGAGCGTGAAGCGTAGACTTTGCTTATGACAGCCACGTTGCACGAGTCTGCAGCCTTTAGTGCCGCGGTTAATCCTGCAATGCCTGCGCCAACGATCACGGCGTCGTATTCGTGAATCACTGCGGCAACTCCTCCGTTTCTTGAAACAGTATATCTCGCTTTACTTCTTTGAGGGAAACATAGCAGCAAGTCATGATAATCGCCATCCACAAAATATGCTGATAAACTTCAACAGAAATTCTCTAACAAACATGCTTGAGAACTGCCTGATGGGGTCTCACTTAATGTTTCGGTGGTTCTTGCCTAAAAGACTTTTGCAGACAGCGTTTCTCTGTTAAGAGCGTTTGTGGTTTTTTCAACACGCTATTGACCGTAGAATTCGCCAATAGCATCCTATCCCTCTTAGAGTCTCTGCAGAACAGCACTTTTTCTACCCCCTCCCCCTTTTCTGCATACTATTTCTAATAGAATTCAAATATGATTGTGGAGTTTGACTATGCATAAGGAAAAAGGTAAACTTCTGATGCGTCCGCAACTAACAGTTTCTTTACTGTATGGTTGTTTTGGAAAGACTTATAATGCGTCAAGCACGACTCAGTAATGCTGTCAATTTCACTTGAAGGTCACCTTGATGGAGGATAAAAAAGTCCAAGTTATTAATGACCCGAGTAGTCATCAATTTTGTGTTGAAGCAGCAAGGAAAATGTTGGACTCAGAACTTCAGAATCTCATGCCTACAATAAATAAACTTAGACTACGGGAAAAAATCGAGTACATGCTAAATACCGAGGGAAAACGGCTCAGGGCAGACTTGGTTGTGCTTAGCGGTCAAAGCGTAGGAGGAAACGCGGAAAAAATGCAGAAACTAGCCTTGGCGATAGAACTGCTTCATTCAGCCAGTCTCGTTCACGATGACATCTTGGACCGAGATATGTTTAGAAGAAACGTTTTCTCGGTTCAGGCTAAATGGGGAGTTAGAGAAGCCGTTCTTGTGGGAGACGCTTTGGCTTCGCTGTCCCTTGGCTTATGCGGAGAATACGGGAAGGAAATTGTTGAGGTAATGGCTCACACTTGTCTGCAGCTTTCCGACGGAGAGTACATGGATGTGGAAACGTCAAATGCCGCGCTTTCCGAAGCGAATTATTTGGAAAAAGTCAAGAAGAAATCTGCCTCCCTCTTCAAAGCTGCCGCACAATGTGGAGCACTTGTAGCAGAAGGCTCACCCACGGAAGTGGATTGTTTGGCGAGGTTTGGCGAAAACTACGGTTTAGCCTTCCAGATAAGAGATGACATCGCTGATATTGCTTTGCTTGAGAATGATTTGCCTCCTGACTTGAACGAATTCAGAATAACTCTTCCCATGATTCACCTGTACGAAACCGCAGGCACAGGCGTTCAATTGCTTCTAGAAAGGTTGCTGGCTTCTAAGATGGGCCTTTCAGAAAAACGTTTTCTCCTAAGTGAGTTGCTAATTAACATAGGAAACAGCGGCTCACTACTCTATTGTCAAAGCAAAATAGACTTATTCGTTAACCGCGCAATCGCGGAACTCAGTGGGCTAAAGGACACAATTTACAAAACGTACCTTATTGAAATGGCAGAATTACTCAGGAATAAATAATTGCTTTTTCGTCTTCCAAAAGATTTAAGTCATAAACTAAACAACGAAGTAGTAGCCCGTTTTAACTGATTTCTAACGAGTGAATGAGCTTATGAGGGAAGCCAAAGATAAAGAAGTTAAGCCGAAGAGCTTTGGTTCCAAGAAACTGCAACAGTTTGACGGCTTAGAAAGGTGCCCATTTAACTTCGTTTTCAAGGGCAGCATATGGGGAAGCGTGATTGTTAACCCGTGACTCAACACACTCAAAGTGAACTTGCAAGTTCCATATTATTCATCTTGGCGAGTTTACTGACGGGAATCATGAGTTTTCTCGCGTTAGGCTACGTTTGGGCAAAAGACAAAGCGTTGAAACGCCAGCATGCCAAGAGCCAAGAAAACGCGTTTCTCGCGGACAAACAGAGAGCGCTCTCTTTCTACTGGGTATTCTCAGCCGCCTATGACTTCCTGAATCCTTACTTGTACACGAGCGACATGAGGAAAGAAATTGTCAACATGATAAGCAACGATGGCTGTTCACGTGTGCTTGATGTAGGGTGCGGAACGGGCTACACTACAGCAGGAATCCTGAGCAAAAGGAACATTTGCGAAGTGGTAGGCGTTGACATGAATCCGAAGCAGCTTGCGAAAGCAACTCACAACCTCAGCATCGAGAAGACGCGGACGTCGCTGTCTCGAGGTGACGTGGAGAACCTGCCGTTCCAGGATGAAGTCTTCGACGCGGTCGTTTCCGTAGGCGCCATAGAATATTTCCCTGATCCTGAAAGTGCCTTAAAGGAGATGGCCCGAGTTTCAAAGCGAGGCGGCAAAGTCATCGTAGCCGGCCCAGAGTTAGGATGGTTCAGAAAGGTTGCGTTGGACAAGTTTTTCTATACGCCTTCCGCTCGCGAGATGAACGCATTGTTCAGAAAGGCAGAGCTTAAAGCCGCAGGTTCCGTGCTGATTGGTGTAGACACGTTTTTGGGCACGGGTAAGTATGTGGTTGTGGCTTCTGGAATAAAATAGCCTATTTTTTGCCAGAGCGCGTCAGCACAAACGCTACTGGGGCATAAGCCACGGCGAGCGCTGTCAGAGCAAAAACCAGCTGAATCACATCTGCTCCATTTAGAATTCCCTGCACGGCGTAACCCGCTATAAACCCAAAGCAGGCGACGCTGTTGGCTTTTATATTGTCCAAGTTTGCTGGAGCCATCAGCATCGGGTCATCGTAGTGTACTCGTAGTGTTCTGATTGACCTGTAAACGAGCGGCACAGCGGCTAACGCGGCAAGCGTGAACACGGGGATTAGGCGGAATGCGACGGCGCCAACGATTACGGCGTAAGTGGTTATCCAGCTTGCAATGTAGAGTTTGATGCCTGCTTTCTTCCCGTATCTCGCCACAAGCGTGAGTTTGCCCGCTCTTCGGTCTTCTTCAAAGTCGGGAATCTCATTAATTACAATCATCGAGAACATCATGATGCCCATCGGCAGCGTAGCCAGAAACGCCTCCAACGTCACTGTTTGCGCTTGCGCGTAGTAGGCACCTAAGCCTATGATTGGCCCAAAGTTCACAACTAATGACAACTCACCTAACCCGTGATGGCTGAAGCTTATGGGCGGCGCGGTGTAGAAGACAGCGCAGAATACACCCACTAAACCGAACGCAAGCACTGGCAATCCCCGCGTTAAGGTGAGGTAGATTCCTGCGGAAACTACGAAGAGGTAACAGAGGGCAAATGCCTTGAACATACTGCTGGGCTTGATGGCGCCGCTGCTGAGGGTGCCGCTGCCGCCCGTGTACGGATTCTTCTCGCCTGGCTTAAGCTGATCCACCGAATGCCTGTAGTCGAAGTAGTCGTCGGTCATGTTTAAGCCGGCGTGGTTGATGATTATGGCTACTAAGACAAGGAGAAAGTACCAGGGGATAAATTTGCCTTCGCTTGCCCAGCTGACTACTCCACCTATAACTGCGGGGAATATGCTTGGAGGTATGTAGTGGTAGCGGAAGGCTTGCCACCACACCGTGGCTCGGTTCATTAAATTTATGTTGTTTAGTCTGGTTTAAAGATGTAGTCCTTTGTTGTTGTAAGGTAGCAATCACATAACCTTAAGTTGCAAAAACGCGATTTAAATTCGTAACTTTTGAGGAGGTGGAACATTAAATGAAAGCGTCCAAAGATGCAATGCAAGCAGCGAGTAACGTTTACAAATTCATCATGGAAAATGATCGCGTACGAGTTCTAAATGTCTATTTCAAACCAGGCGAAAAAGCTGCGTTGCACCATCATCCAGACCACGTTGTTTACGTTTTGAAGGGCGGAAAAGCGAAGATAACTTCCGAGGGAAAAGCAGATGTTTTAGACCTTAAAATAGGGCAGGCGATTTTCCTCAAAGAACAAGATCACGAGGCAGAAAACACTGGAAAAACCGATTTAGAACTTCTAGTGGTAGAACTAAAGAAGTGAGAAGTGCTGTTTCCGGAAGATATTTCACTCGAAGGTTAACTACCGTCGTGGAGATTGTGTCGGTGTTGCCTTTTTTTTCTTTCTTGCTCTGAAAACAAGGAAGCCCGTCGTGGCCGCAAGTGCAATTGCCGATCCTGTAATCACATACATGAGCAAGGTTTTGGTGTTAATTTGAGCTTGCAAACTGTTAACTTCCAAATTTAAATCTATTACTTGGTCAGTGAGATTACCCACGTTGGTTTCGAGTTCTGTAACGTTCGCGATTTGCTCATTCATGCTGCTAGTGGTGTTTAACTGTAAATGGGCTACATCGTTATCAGCCTGTAAAGCAGTGTTGTTTGCTTGTAAACTGTCTAATTGAGACTGAAGATAGGTGATGTTTCCTTTTAGTTCATCTAACTGTGCTTTCAGCGCGTTGTTGTCAGCTTCGAGGTTTTTCTGTTGTTCTTGGAGGCTGCTATTGCTTTTCTGCAAGTTGCTAAGTTGCGTCGTGAGGTTGCTTGCTTGGGTTTGTGACTGGTTGAGTTGCAGTTGAAGCTCAGCGTAAGATGAGTTTTGTACAAGTGTTAGGGTGAAATTAGTGAAGTGCCTAGTTCGAGCGTCTACTGTAGCGAATATGTAATTGTTGTTTTCTGCGTCAGCTGGGATAGTCACTTGGTATGACTTGGCGAAAGATGAGTTCACAAGATAATTTCCTACAATAAGCGAGTCATCGTCAACAAGAACTTTCAGAGCTTGCGAACCATTGTAGAGCCATAACTTTATGTGCACTGCGCCTGAAGTGTTGGCAGCGAGTTTGCCTGAAACAGTGTAGATTTCAGTGTTTCCAGGCTTGGTTAAACTTGGACCTGTTGCCGTCATGTATTCCCAAGTGGAATCGCTATAGTTCAAGCTGAGCGCTCTTGCACTGGGAGCCATCATCACGGAGAACATGACTAGGATGCCTACGATGCCTGCAAAGGCTTTGCTACAGTGGTGAGTTTTCATGTTTCAGACCCAAAGTTCGGAATATCCACTTCAGCTTAGTATCAAAAAGATTAGAGATTAACACTTGTGCGTAGTGCAGCGCACATATTGCCGAAAATTAGAGTGTCATATGCACTTGAATCGTTCAGGACTCGAGTTTCGCGGCGTCCTTAAGCAGTCGCGCGATTTCCGCCTCATTGACATCCTTAATTTCTTGAATCTTAATGTGCCTCAAGCTTTTGCCTGTTCCTTCCAGAAGCTTAGAACTGAGTTCTGTACCTCGGAAGAAGCCGAAGTCTGCATGGTCCTTGTAGAGCATGATCCATGCGAGGTTCTTGCCTTTGATTACATAGGTGATGTTGCCCCACTTCACAATCTCTTCAGATTGGGGCAGAGTCTTTTTGACTATGCTGCGAAGTGTCTCCGCTACGCCTTTCTGTTGAGGCTCAAGATTACCCAAGATCGATTCAACGGTTTTTCCTTTTTGTTCTCGCATGGTGATCACTGGCTTTGGTTTTGCGTTGGAGTTTGATTTTGCCACGAAAATCACCTGTCAAGCTATGCTGTTTCGCAGATATAAATTATTCATTCTACAAGAACCGCTTTGGGTCTGTATCTATGTCAACTATCGTGGCTTTGCGAGCGGCGAGAACTTTGTCAACGGCAACTTCAAGCTCAGCAGGCTCAGTCACTTTTATGCCCATTCCTCCTGAATGCTCAGCATAATCCGCAAAGTTTAGGTCGTACAGTTCCGTTTGGCTGGCGATGTAGCCCTCCACCTTCTGTTCCTGCATAATCATACCCAAGCTCTTGTTATTCAAAACAAAGACTTTAATGGGCAATTGGTACTTCAATGCCGTCATGAAGTCACCCATGACCTGGGTGAAGCCTCCGTCGCCCGTTATGCACACGATTTGCTTGTTTGGGTAAGCGAGCGCTGCAGCCAAAGCGCCTGGCAAGCCGAAACCCATTGACGCTAAGAGACCGCTCATGACCATTTTCTGCGTTTTCTTCATCTGGAAGTTTCTGCCAAACCACCAGCAGTTCTCGCCAACATCCAGCGAAATGACTGCATCCAACGCCACTTTATCGTTCAACACTTTCATTATGTAGGGCGGTCTGATAGGCTTCAGCGACGCGTCCGCTTCGCGGATGAGCTGCTTGTTCCAATCTTCCTTTAAATGTGAGATTTCGTTGAGGTAATTCGGATTATGTTTTTCCTTCACTTTTTCGGTCAATTTCGGAATGAGGACGGCGCTGTTGCCCAGCAAGCCCACTTCCACAGGGTATTTCTTGGCTATGTTTTTCATGTTTATGTCGATTTGCACAGTCCGTTTCTCTGGCAGGAGGGTCAAGTCGCTGAAGGAGGAACCTATTACTACGAGTAAGTCGGCTTTTAGAACGAGTTGGGCAGCGGCGGTTGAACCGATGCCGCCGTGGCAGCCTGCACACAATGGGTGGGCTTCGTCGATTACGCCTTTCGCCCTGAACGTGGTGACGATGGGAGCGCTGATTTTCTCCGCCAGCCTCAGAAGCCTGTTTCCTTGCCCCATAGCTCCAAAGCCAACAATTATTACGGGTCGCTCAGCCTGATCTATCGTTTTGGCTGCTTTCTCCACGAGCGCGTCTTCCACGGCGAAGGCGAGGTTAGGCAATCTCCCT
>JBGOXQ010000056.1:0-9361 GCA_041479225.1 Bathyarchaeia archaeon | reverse complement strand
CAAGCGTTGGCGCCCTACGCGGTGGGCATAATGCAGCTCGCAAATGGCTTGAAAATTCCGGGAATGATTTCAGGCGTCCCTCAGGAACAGCTTAAGGTAGGCATGGAGTTGACCATTGATTTCAAATCTTGCAGCGTAGGGCAGGCGTGGCCGCAATGGCAGCGATACTGCTTCAAGCCTGCGTAACTTTCTTTTGCCCTAAACTGGCAGCCGTTAACATTTATATTTGCGTGCATAGACAACTATTATAGTGATTTTTGATGGAAAAATACGTAAAGTGGTTAGCTCTTTCAATTGTATTCTTAGCAGCCGCCTTTGTAGTGCCAATCTACGTCTTGTACACGGCACTAGGCTCAACTCTCCAAACAGCAGTGAATACAATCCCAGATTACGCCAGTAGCAATCCTCAAACAGGAGCACTCAGCACCTTTGTACAAAACCAGACCGCAGCCCAAACCCAGCTGCTGTTAATCGTGTTGGCTGTCGAAGCGTTGTTGGTCGTATGTTTCTCCGTATCGTTATGGTATACTATAAGATGCCGTGACAACTGCAGAAATTTCCCTCCACCAGCGTAAAAAAGTAAAGAAAAAATTGGGGATTCGGGTTTTATCCGAAAATGAAGCCTACAATTAGCCCTATGACCAAACCTATGCCCATCGGTAGCAAGCCGAACAATAGTATGGCGCCTTGGATAACATCCATTCCCACGTTTCCAAGCGTACCCCAGGTCAGACCGAAGAAGCCGAAGTATGTAGCGACAATCAGAATTATGGCTGCGATGATTGCCCATTTTAACGCTTTCTTGATGAAGAAGCCTACGATTAAGCCGATGATGAAGGGTATTGCCATGAAGACGATTGTTGGTATGCCTCCGAGACTTCCACCTAAATAGCCTGATAGGGTGCTCCACAAATCCATTGGTATGAACATTCTTTAGAATTCTCCTTTCACTCTTTTACTTTAGTGCGTGTGTAATATTCTATAAGAAGTTGGATACTTATGCTTTTTCATTAGCAAAAAAAATGCCTTAGCGAAAGCAAAACACAGAATAAACCCGAACCAAACAATTCATTCTGGCAAGTGTAAAGACATGACAGAACAGGAAATTACTTGGGATTTATCGGAACTTTTTCCGGGAATAACGGATTCTTCAGTTGAGAAAGCCCTCAATGACTCCGCAGTCTGGGCTGAAGTGTTTGAGAAAAAGTACCGCGGCAAAGTCACAAGCTTCACTCCAGAAAACCTCTTAGAGTGCATCCGCGAGTTTGAAGCATTCGAAGCAAAGATGCAAGATGTTTCTCTGTATGCGAGTTTGGCTTTTTCTGCGAATATGGTTTTGCCTGAGATGCAGGCACTCTACGACAGAGTGAACAAGCTGGGGGCGCGGTTGGGCAAGCAGTTGGCGTTCTTCTCACTTGACCTCGGTACACTAATCAAAAACAAGCCTCAACTGATTGCGGAGCCTGTTCTGGCTGGTTACAGGCACATGTTGGAGCGAGTTCAGCGCCGCGCAGTGCACCAGTTATCAGAAGTGGAGGAGCAGTTGATTATTGAGAAGGACCAATTCGGCGTGGAGGCATGGGAGGAACTACAGAGCAAGTGGCTCAACACAAGAATGTTTGAAGTTGCGGTTTTGGGCGAACGGAAAATGCTGTCGTATGGCGAAGCCAACGGGTTGCTGCCGCATCCTGACCGCGCCACAAGAGAGTCAGCGAACAAATCTATCTACAGCCTTCTTGGTAAGGACGGGGAGATTTTTGCGTCCGCATTGCGGAGCATCTGCAACGACTGGGTCAGCGTGTCCGAAAGGCGCAAATATACTTCGCCGATGGAGTCCAGCCTCGCCAGCAATGACACAGAGCAGAGCATAGTTGACGGTTTACTACGAGTAATCGAGGATAACGCTGGGCTATACCGCCGCTTCCTTAAGCTGAAAGCGAAGCTGATGCAACTGCCTGTGCTGGGTTGCCATGACATAGTGGCGCCGTTGCCGAACATGCCTGGCTTGAGGTACACGTTTGCAGATGCCCGAAGCCTCGTGACTCGTGCTTACAGCAAGTTCGATGATGAATACGCTACGGCGGTGCGTGAAATGTTTAGTCGGCGGCATGTGGACGCTACACCCCGATTCGGGAAGCGGAACGGTGCCTTCTGTGCGGGCTGGTACAACGGCAAATCAGCTTTCGTTCTTGATAATTATAATGGTTCGCTCAACGACGTTTACACTTTGGCGCATGAGCTGGGGCATGCAACGCATGACTATTATTCGCAGCGCAAGCAAACGTTGATGAACCTCAGTATCCCGTCCACAGTGGCAGAAACTGCGTCGATTTTCGGCGAGTTGCTGCTTACAGATTTGTTGCTGGATGAGGCTAAGTCGGATGTGGAGCGTAAAGCCGTGCTTTGCCTTGTGCTTGATGAGGCGGGGATGACGATGTTCCAAGTGACCGCGCGTGTCTGGTTTGAGCAGGCACTCTACAATAGCATTAAGCAGGGCGAATACTTGGACTACAAAACCATCTGCACACACTGGACCACGGCGCGGAACCGCATCTACGGCGACGCCGTCACATGGTTCCCCGAGTTGGATGCGGAGTGGACGATGAAGCCGCACTATTACATGGCGAATTACCGCTTCTACAACTACCCCTACGTGTACGCGCAGCTGTTCGTTTATGCGCTTTATGAGAAGTACCTGCAGGAAGGCGAACCGTTCGTGCCAAAGCTCAAGCAGGCGCTCTCAGCAGGCAGCAGCGTAACGCCACTGGAAATCGGGCGGATGGTGGATTTGGATGTGGCGGACTCTGGCTTCTGGCAACAGGGCATGAAGCGTTTCGAGTACTTCACAGATGAACTAGAGAAAGTCGCCAAGTAACCTCGCGTGCGTGGGAAATGATTAATAAGAAAGAAAACGAAAAGTCTGTAGCCTACAGCGTGCTGCGGTAACCAAGCTAGGTCAAAGGTGAAGGACTCAAGATCTGCGCTTTGGCTTATGCGCCCGATGGGATATCCTTTCCCGCAGGGGTTCGCAGGTTCGAATCCTGCCCGCAGCACCATAAATATATTTCATTTTTCAAGAGAAATTTTAATAGCTTTATACTGCTCGTAGATTTCGTGATAAGATTAATTACTCCTCGGTTACTCTATTAATTATGGTGCATGAGATGACTGAGACAGTCTCAATTCCTTTGCCCTTGCTGAAAGAACTCTACGAGCACTTTGACCGTATAGAAGAAATATTAGCCACTCTCGAAGAACTCTCCGACAAAGAAGGACTAAAAAGAATAGAAAAAGGCCTCGAAGAATATAAGAAAAAGAAATACATAACCGTATCAAGTCCCGAAAAAATAAGAGAAGCCCTCATGAAGGACTGAAGAATTGCCATATAAGCTAATCTTCCTAAACAGTTTCACTAGACGGTTCGACAAACTTCCCCAAGATGTCAAAGAACAAATTTTGAAAGGACTCGAAAAAGCTTCTTCCGAACCATACGCTGGAACAAAGTTGCAGGGAAAACTAATTGGTCTATGGAGATGGCGAGCAGGCAAGTACCGCGTAGTCTACATGATAGACGAGAAGAAAAACTCGATAGTGTTCGTGGATGTTGGTTTGAGAAAATCGATTTACGAATAACATCATGTTTGATGCTTGACTTCATTGCTTAATGGGATATGCTTTCCTGCAGGGGTTCGCAGGTTCCAGCTCCTGCCCGCAGCACCACAATAATATTGGCTCTTATAGGCTGTCGAAGCGTTTATTCACTAATCTGCATCCGCGGTTGTCAGGTTGGCTGCTAAAGCACATTTTCGTAGGTTCCCCCTTTGAATATGTAAAGCAGCCCCAACACTGCGAGAAAAGTTTGACTCCTTTTTCACCTCGGATTTCAGAGCAAAGCCGAAAAGCCACGTCGGCAGGGATAGCTTCTCCAGAAGCGTCTTTCATTTCTTTCTCCCACAGAATACTTGCATCGGAAGCGAATTTATGCTCTTCGCTTGGCAGGCATAAGCTTCGTTGATTAGAGTCTTTTACCGCATTGTTTGCAGTAGGCTGCATCTGCTCTGTTTTGTGTTCCACAATAGGGGCAGTACCTAACTTGTTCACCAGCAGACGCATACGACTGAGGGATCAATGTGGAAAGCCTTTCCTTCGTTTGCGATTTCATCGAGTAGAATGCATCTGTCGCAAATATCCACGCCACAAAACTAACCACGCCACCCACCACCGGCATATAAAGAACGACACTTGCAGGCACTGAAGCAGCAAGAACAAGCAAAACCCCTATGCAAGCCATCACCACGTTTACGACAGCGCCTATTATAAGCAGCAAGCCTGCAGTCCTGAATAAACGTACTTCCGATTTGGATGCAAGCCTACTGAATGCCCGCATGTAAAACCACGCCGGAATCAGAGCAACTATAGAAGCAACTATGAGAATAGGCGTTAGGTAACCGATGAAGTTCTGGACAATCTCAGCTATCGAAGTTGATGAGAAATTCGTCGGGTTGATGCTGGAAACTATGCTGCCAAGGTGCGAGAAAACGATGGCAATCGCGACGGCTGCGGTTGCTAAACCGCCGATTATGCCGGAAAGTATCGCGTAAAGCGCATTATTGAAAATCGATGAGTCGCCGTAATCCTTGCTTAACCCGTACATGGCTATCATGAAGAGAATGAAGCCAATAAACCCCAAAATCCCAAACAAAATTCCAAACCCATTGAAGCTTAGCGTTGCGAAGGGATAGATGTACTGTTGCAGAGCTAAAAACTGAGAAACGGAACCTAGAGCCGTCAGCAAAGCGCCAACGAAACCCAGCATCCTATTTGACCCAACAGTCATATGTGACCCTCACTCCGATAGTGTAGGGTTCAGGGGATAAATTTTGCCTAAGACCACTTAATCACTGTTTAACAAGCATATTTGTGTCCTAATAGTCAAACATTACAGAAAAGGGGGAAGGGGTAAGGTCAAAGTCCTGTTTTCATAAACTCTACAAATAGAAAAGGGTAGGCTAACGAGAGCATATAGGCGCAATCCTGCGTACATTGAGAGTATAAATAAGGGGGGCTATAGTCTGCTCCGAGCAACTGTTCAGCGACAATTGGATCTGT
Organism: Bathyarchaeia archaeon; assembly: GCA_041479225.1. Classification (GTDB taxonomy): domain Archaea; phylum Thermoproteota; class Bathyarchaeia; order Bathyarchaeales; family Bathycorpusculaceae; genus JADGNF01. The sequence goes on along the minus strand of JBGOXQ010000056.1, from coordinate 4,252 downwards.
CTTGTTTCATGATGGAGACTTGCCGAGCAAATCAGTCTTCTTCCGCAAAAGGTTGTGCTGTTCAGACTAGAGTTATTAGGCGCGAAACGAGAATAAACCCAAAACCCAGACTGCAGGCGAAAAAACTATGCCCCAACCCAGAATCGGACTATCCATGCTTTACACTCTTAGTGAACCCTTCAACAAAATGGTTAAGCAACTAGCTGCTGTTGACGCATGCTACGTTGAAGTGGTCGATGAAGGAATACACACGCTAAGCAAGAAGCGCGTTGCGAAACTCAACGAAATCGCCAAGTCAAAAAGACTAAGGTACAGTGTGCATGCGCCTTTCGCCGACATAAACATTGCTTCACCCTCCAAAACCATGCTTAAAGCTTCAATGAAACGGTTAAAGCAAAGCCTTGCTTATGCACGAGATTTAAACGCGTACTTGTGGGTTTTTCATCCAGGCAACAAGTCAGGAATAGCCGCTTTTTATCCTGGCGCAGAGTGGAAGCAAAACCTTGCAAGCATACGCGAACTACATGAAACCGCTGAAGACTTCAGCATCGCCATCGCCATGGAGAATCTGCCTGAAAAATACAACTTCATCATGAAGAACCCAGAGGATTTCCAACGCTTCTACACGGAAACAGGCTTAGATGACATTGGCATAGTCCTCGACACTGGACATGCAAACCTTGAAGGACAAATTGAACCCTTCCTCGCGAAGCTTCCGAAGAAAATCGTTCATGTGCACATAAGCGACAACCACGGAGAAGAAGACGAACATCTTGGATTAGGTGACGGAAAAATAGATTGGCAACAATTCGCCAAACTGCTTAAATCCATAAGCTTCAACGGCACAATCCTCACGGAATCAGTCTTCAATGTCCAAGAGACCATGCAGAAACTAAGAGAACTATTCATTTAAAGGAAGCTCAAGCTCCAAGAAATCCTCAGCGATCAGCGTGTTCTCAAAAATTTTTTTCGCCTGCTCCAGCAGAATCTTCGTATCAGAGTATCTCGCGCTGATATGCGTCAAAACCAAACTTTTCGTTCCAGCACTCTTAGCTTCAGCAGCAGCTTGACTTGGCGTGGAATGCCCATCTAACTCCGCTTTTTCCGCTAAAGCGTCATCAAACGTTGCTTCGTGGATAATTAAATCTGCTTCAGCCGCGAACGCTGGAAACTCGGCGAACGGTTTGGTGTCGCCTGTGTAAACGATTTTTCTGCCCTTTCGCCCTGGACCAGAAACGTCTTCAGGCTTCACCACTCTTCCATCTGGTAACGTGAAGGATTCGCCGTGCTGCAGTCTTCCCCATGCTTCCCCTACAGGAATGCCCAGGGCTTTTGCTTTTTCGGGGTGAAATTTTCCTGGTCGCTGCTTCTCCACAAACGAGTAAGCAAAACTCGAAACAACATGGTTTGATGCTGCAGCGTAGACAACATATTCTTCTTCCTCACAAACCAACCCTGCGCTTTTAAGTTCGCGAACTTCAACCGGGAAAGTCAGCTGGTACTGCAGCGTCTCGCTCAGGCAATCCAGGTAGCGTCCGATTCCTGTTGGCGCATAAATCTGCACGCCGTTTTGCCTATTCATCAAAGCCATCGTCTGCAAAAGCCCAGGCAACCCAAGCACGTGGTCGCCGTGCAGGTGTGAGATGAAGATTTTCAGTTTCTTGTGGAAACCTACTTTCGCTTTTATCATCTGTCGTTGTGCTGCTTCGCCGCAGTCGAACATGAGCTGCTCGTTTCCGCGTTGCATAAGCACTGCTGGCAGACTTCGTTTGTTTGTGGGGATTGCTCCTGCTGTGCCTAGGAAGGTTATGTGTATGCTCATGGTTTTTCCTTCTTGAACACGGCTATTTCCCGTGTTAGTGTGCGGTGTACGTATGCGTAGTGTGATTCCATGTGTTTGTAGCCGAGTTTTGTGCCTATGCGTTTGATGCCTAGAGTTTTGGGTGAGGCGATACAAATCCGTTGTCCTTCATGAAGCAGGCTAAAGGCTGAAGTCATTGCGGCTTCCACGATGGCTTTTGTGCTGCTCTTTAGCGTGCTTGCGCTTCTGCCGTAAGGTGGATCAGTCACCACACAATCCACATGTGTCAGCGGTAGTTTGCGTGCGTCCCCGATAATTATAGCTTCTGGGGTTAACCCAAAGTGCGCTATGTTGCGTTTTGCTCCTTTTGCCATGCGTTTCTGGGCATCAATGCCGATTGCTTTGCAGCCGATTAATACTGCTTCGATGGCGACTGTGCCTGTGCCGCAGAACGGATCCAACACGTATGAACCTGTTTTTGCCTGTGCGAGGTTAATCATGCATCTTGCTAGTTTCGCATTCATGGCGGATGGGTGAAAGAAGGGTTTTTTTCGTGCTCTGCGTTCCACGAAAGGCTTAGGCAATATCTCAGCGAGTTTTATGCCGAAGACGAGTTTGCCGTTGGTTAATATGCCATAGAACGTTTTGTTTGGCGTTTTGAGGTTGACTTTGGCGTGTTTGGCGTTTTGGAGAATCAGCTTGCCCAATAACCGTTCAAGACGCATTGTATCAGCTTTATTGGAGTATTCTTTTATGCGTCGTATGCGGACTGCGAACGTTTCGCCTTGTTGCAGGAGGTTGGAGAAATCTGCGTTTTTTGCGGCTTCTGTGATGTCTTGGTTGGTTGCGTTGCATGTAAAGAGTTCTTGGGCGCAGACGCGTGTGTATCCTGCTCTTCGTTGGACCTGTGTTACGCTGTCTGCTGGTGCTTCTATGCGAACGGTTTGATCCAGCTTCTCCGTTATGGTGTATGGGTAGTTTTCTGCTTCGAGAATGGCTTTTAATTCTGAAAAGGAGAGTGGTTCGAATTCTCCGCTGATGAGGAAGAAGAGTTTAGCCACTTTGCTGCGCCTTCAGCTCTTCTGCGATGAGTGGTGCAAGGGTGACTTTGCTGTTTTTGCTGGGTACGCTGTCAGTGGCGACGATTTCTTCCACGCCTGCGTTGAGGATGCGTTTTTCTGCGTCTCCAATCAGCAAGCCGTGAACGCATGCGGTGTAGACGTGTGCGGCGCCTTGTTCTTTTAGGATTTTTGCTGCGCCGACGATTGTTCCGCCTGTGCTGATGATGTCGTCGAAAATGATGACCGATTTGCCTTTCACGTCTAAGCCTTGTGCGGTTTGTGTTGTTTGGCCTGTGTAGCGGTCACGTTGCTTTTGCAGATGCCCAACTTCTCCGCCTAAAACCGTTTGTGCCTGCTGGGCGATGTACATTGCGCCTTTGTCAGGTGAGAGGGCGAAGGCTTTTTTGATGCCTTTTTTGACGAAGTACTCTGCTAGGAGCGGAATGGCGGAGATGGTTTTTGCTGGAAACATAAACAGCTTCAATGCAGGTTCCGAATGCACGTTTACGGTGATGAGCTGGTCGATTCCTGCTGCTTTAAGCATAGCTGCGATAGCTTCGATGCTGATGGTTTCGCCTTGGAGGAAGATTTTGTCTTGCCTTGCATAAGCCATGTATGGCACGATTGCGGTGACTTTTGCTGCGCCGTTGCGTTTCGCGGCGGAAGCCAAGAAAACCAGTTGCATGAGCCTTGTATCCTGCGGAGCAGACGTTGTCTGCACGATTGCGACGTGTTCGCCTTGCACGTTTCCTTCCAATCGGATGTAGCTTTCTCCGTCAGGGAAAACCCTGGAAGCCACGGCGACTTTTCCGTAGCCTGTGAGTTCAGCGATTTTCTCGCCGAGTTCCATGCTTGCTGGACCAGGAATGACCTTCATAATGCTTTTCCTTCTGTAATTCTATGCTTTAACCTTCTGAACCCATTTTAACTTATCCATCCGAGCTTAAGAGCTGAAAACACAAATTGATAACTTCTGGTAACCTTTTAATTATTTTGAGTCGCAGACTAGCTGCTCGGAAAAAACTATACCCCGGTGCCGTGCAACTTGCGACTGTTCGCCCTTCTTTTGATTTTTGGGGAAAAAACGTCTGCTTGGTATTTAGGGATTTTTGCTCTAGACGAGTCTTGGCAAAATCTAAATACGTAAACCATCTAACACCCCTGTATGGTTTCGTCAGAAGAAATTGTTGCGGGAATAGTCGGTTTTGTAGCAGGAATAATAATAGCAGCGTTGGGGATGGCATTGGCTGATTGGTTCAGAGAATACCGCAATAGACTAAAACCACACATAGAAATTACTAATATAACTACAAAAAAGACTCCCATCAACTCTTCTGGATTAATAGGCTTTGGCATTTCAATAGACCAAGGTGAAACTCTAAATGCCGCT
>JBGOXQ010000055.1:0-9651 GCA_041479225.1 Bathyarchaeia archaeon | reverse complement strand
GTTCAGGAGCTAGCGGCGTGATTCTGGGACTCTCAGGCGGCATCGACAGCGCCACAATAGCTGCACTTTCGGCTTTAGCTATCGGAGGCGACCGAGTATTAGGGCTCATGCTTCCGGAGAAGGAAACCTACAACGCCAAAGACATTGAAGATGCACGTGTTGTGGCAGAAAAATTCGGTTTTAAAACTCAGGTGTGTGACATCACCCCAGTTCTTGAAGACGTCTACAAATCAATTCCCATATTTGACTCGAAGGATAAGCTTTGTAAGGGAAACGTCAAGGCAAGGACGCGGATGATTTACATTTACTACTACGCGAACAAGCAGAACAGAATTGTCATCGGTAGCAGCGACAAGTCGGAGACGATGATGGGCTACTTTACCAAGTGGGGCGATGTCGCTGCAGACATATCGCCCATAATGGACTTATACAAAACTCAGGTCCGCAAGCTGGCAGAACACATTGGAATTCCTCATAATCTGGCGGCGAAGCCATCTACCCCTGCTTTGTGGCCTAATCAGTCAGCGGAAGGCGAACTAGGCATCAAGTATGAAGTGCTTGACCTCATTTTGTTCGGGCTGGAACGGTTCATGGCTACCAAAGACATTGCTGAGCAGCTGGAAATTGAGGTGACACAAGTGGAGAAAGTGAAAGCCAGATGGCTTAGGGTAGAGCACAAAAGGCGGATGCCGCTGACGGCAAAACTTGAATACAGAACGGTGGGAACCGATTTCAGGCTTCCACATAACAGTTACTAAAGCTGGAAGGAAGACAGGAATGAAAGACAAAATTAGGTTAGCTCTTGCGCAGATAAGCAGCAAACGCGGAGACAAAGAAGAAAACCTAAGAAAAATAGAGGAAATCACGGCTAAGGCGAAGGCACAGTCGGCGGACCTTGTGATTTTTCCTGAACTTTCACTGACGGGCTACGTAATCAGGGATCAAATCTACGAATTAGCCGAAACCATCCCAGGACCTTCAACGAATAGAGTGGAGGAAATTGCAAGGAAAAACGGGATATACATTGTGTTCGGGATGCCGGAGCAGAGTGAAAAGACAAGAGCCACATTGTTCAACACGGCAGTCTTCATTGGACCAGAGGGCTTCATAGGAAAATACCGCAAGATGTACTTGCCCACACACAGCGTTTTCGAGGAGAAGAGGTACTTTCGACCAGGATACCAAACAGCTGTGTATGACACGGCTCTAGGAAAAATAGGACTTTGCGTATGCTACGACCTCTTCTTCCCAGAAGTAACTCGTTTAGCCCGCTTGAAAGGGGCACAGCTAATAGTTTCCATTTCTGCTTCGCCCGCTGTCCGCAGAAGTTACTTTGAGATTCTAACAGCTGCTCGGGCGCTAGAAAATACCGCGTTTCTTGCTTACGTAAATCTCGTCGGCGTTCAGGACGGTTTGCAGTTCTGGGGAGGAAGCAGGTTAGTTAGTCCAACTGGTGATGTGTTGGCGAAAGCTAAGTATGATGAAGAGGACCTTGTGATTTGTGACGTAAATTACGGCGACATACGGGCTGCAGAAACATTTATCCCAACACTTAGAGACCTTCGTCCGGAACTCTTCGACGAATTGAAGAAGGCCGCAGAACAGCTTTAGAAAAGGCTGAAACTTAAAAGTACGTTCGTTTCAAGCGTTATCGAACTCTGACAAATTTATGATAACGTCGAATCACGAATCACACCTGCATCACACAAGCTTTGATATCATAAAAATTAGTGCATAATCACATGTGATTTCGCTGTGACTAGTGACGTCACCAAGTCACATACTCCAAACAATGGTCTAGGTCAAGGCGAGAAGAAAATCCTGGAAAACAAGTAATCATGCCATGTGTAGTTCAATATGCCGTTTGAAAGCGGGAATAATTGAGCTAGAAACGGCGATTGGTCAAACAATCTCCTCGTTTGTTAGCAGAAAAAAGTATAACGGACTATGCAAAGGCAAATAATGCAGCACTGTGAAAAGGCTAATTTACAAGCTAATTTTGAATTCAAGGCAAATTCAGCCGTAATAGCATAAAATGTTTAATTGAGATACTTTGTTCTAAGTTTAGAGCGTTTTAATTGAATTATTGAGCTTACCTTCGTCGTTTAATTTCACAGATACTTTAAAAAACCATCGGTTGTATACAAAACCGTATCCTTTTATTACATCGTGGGGGGTATCAGATTGAAACTAAAAGACAGCGTGCAAACGTGGCTAAACGGGGCATTAAGCGACCCTATTGTTAAAATACTCTCTAAAAATAGCCAATTAACAAAAACGCAGCTTGAAACGTTGCTTATTGACGTTTTAGCTGAGAATATGGCAGGCAAACAGCTAAATTACGATGAAAAAGCCAGTTTACGCTTAACAAAGGCTAAATTGAGTCGCGGTTCCTTTAATAGGACTTTAAAACAGTCTAAAGAAAACGTCATAAAATCGGTATACACAGTGTTGCTGTTAGGGTACTTAGGGGTCTTCGAGACCACAACTCTTGACCCGTATCTCGAAATAGCGAATAAATTGAAGGACTATATGGAAGCTCACCAAGACATGCCTGATAGCTATGACGAACTAAAAGACCATCTAAAACTCATAGAAATCATCCGGGAAGAGCTAGAAACGAGCCTAAAACAGCTATCCAGTCCATCAGAAAGGCAGGTGTGACGTCACAAATCACGCCGAATCACGGAGAAAAACTGCCGAATCACAGGGCAAAATTACTTTGTTGAAAATAACCTCAAATAGGGCATTAAATCTAATAATAACCAAGAATATGTTGTTTTCTGAAGATACTGCTCAAGCGTTAAAAGAGCCTCTAAAAGGGCGAAAACTGTGATGTGTGACGTCATGTGACAGCGCATCATGGAATAGACCGTAAAACTTAAATCTTGAATGGAGAACTGTGATGTGTGATGCAACAGCGTAAATCACGAATGAATCACGGGTAAATCACAGAAGGCCACAACTTGGTTGATCTAACATTAGTGATGGTTGGCTTGGTCGGGGTTCTGCTTGCGGCTACCACTTACGCAGCCATCGAATATTATAGGCAGTTGCGCAGGGCACAGAGGGAGTATGAGAAGGCCAGAAACTCTGTCGAAGACATCGTTTTAAGTTTTAACAGGGAGCTCAGGCGAGAAGCAGAACGCATACAGATAGTAAATTACAAAGCGGAAGCAAACGCAGCTAAAACAGATGCCGGACTGAAGAAGACGGATAGTTTGGAGAAGCGGTTGTTGCCTCTTGAAAACCAGATAGAAGAACAAACCAGCATAATCAACGATATCTCTGAAAGCAATACTCAGACCTTGCAAAAAGTAACACAGGTGGATTCCAAAGTTCATGAGATTGAGGCGGCACAGGAAGCCTTGAAGAGCAAAATCACAGGACTGGAGGAACAGGTGCAGAAAATCTCAACCCTACCCGAAATGCAAGGCGAACCAGCCATGCCAGTTATGCCCATAAGAAGAGACAAAGCAATGGCCTCTCTCACAGACACCGAAATAGCAGTCCTAGAGTTCCTCACAGCAGAAGGACCGAAAACGGCGCCAGAAATTAAAGAAAAGGTGCACCTAAGCAGGGAACACACTGCCAGATTGATGAAGAAGCTGTATGAGGAAGGTTATTTGGAGAGGGAAACAGGAAAGTTGCCGTTCAAGTACAGCGTCAAGAAGGAAATGGAGAGACTGCTCAAGAGAACTGAGAATCCAGCGGCTTAATCAAGCACAAGTTCAACTTCAGTTTTACTATTTTTATAGAGGGGGGTTAGAGAGTGCAGAGCAGCAGAGACCTCACTATACTCGTAGTAATAAGGCTCTCAATATTTTTCCATGATAGTTTATTTTTAGAACATTCGTCTGTAAGCGCAATAGGCATCTGATACTACGAGTATTACAGGGAAACGTTTTCTTGTCCACTTAAGCGTTTCAGGCGTTCATCCATTTCTGAAAGTTTCGGCGATTCAGGCAACCCATAGTCCCGTTTCCCCAGCCTCTCCAAGTACTCAGGGTAATGCGACACCTTCACTGGAACAGCGAACTTTATTTTAGGCTCCGAAATTAACAAAGCTTCACCCACATCAAGCATCTTGATCTCTGTTTCGCTATACTCCATGTAAGGCGTGTTCTCAGTCAGGTAAATCCTGTCTTTCTTCAACTCAGTCTTCATTATAACCTTCGTCCAAAGCTCAGCGAAGACATCAAAGTTAATCCTTGAAGGTCTAGGTGTTACAGCGTTAAGACCTACCCTGTACTTGCGGTAAGTCAGAGCAATGTCTGAGAAAATGGTCTTGTTTTTGTTCGGGTCCAGAAACTCATGTGCTTCTTCAAGAGTTATTAGAAGTGTGGGAAGCTTCTGCCAAGCCTCGTAGTTATCTTCCCACATGCGCTTGTAATGCTCCGCTATCGCCGATGCTGATAGGCAGACGATACGATTTTGATCTTCCGAGCGAAGCCCAGAAATGTCCACCAGGCAGGTCACGCCGTTACAAACGTTCTGCATCGCGCTGTCAATGAAGGAGCAGTTGGAAGCAGGAAACAGATCCTGCGGAAGAGAAGAAAGCTTCTGAAGCAAAGCCTCAATTACAGACTTATTTTGCGCCTTTATGCCTACGTTTCCCTCAGCCCTAAACGTTTCTCGAACCTTCTCAATCCACTCCGCCCCAAAGTGCTTGTATAATGCCCAGGCAAGTCTTTTTTGAGGAGGCTGAATGTCTGGAAAAAGCGTTTCTAACTTTGCAGGAGTTAGCGTTCGCAGCCCTACAGCCATCTTCCCATCCCTCGCAGAGTAGTACTGCACTTTGCTGTGGAACAGAGGATGATCTCTCAAGCCCCTCTGTGGCTTAATCTCCTTGCCATCCAAGAGCTGTCCTGCAAAATCGTAAATCAAAGCCACCGTCTGAGGACTATGATCAATAATTTGTGCATTCAAGATGAGCTCGGTGTTGGTTTTGCCTGAACCCGTCATCCCGAACATCCCCATCATCCTGGGCACCGCTTCAACGTTTATGCCCACCGATCCCAGAAGCTGATCCTCCGAGCGCAAACGCCCAACTTCGAGCTCTCCGGAAAGCCTCAGAATAGAGCAATCTTCCTCGCTGGCTGCGTACACTTTGTCTCGGTAGTTTGGGTTGAAGGTTGGGGAGCGAATTCGGTCTCCGCGTTTCTCTAAGAAGAGCATTGCGTCGACTCGCCTGTAAGCCGAGTAAGGTCCAAAGGCCTCTTTGCCTTCAGCTTCGCGGAGTTGCTCAATTGTTTCAAGAGTGGAACTGCTTTCTGAATTTACAACACGCGCGTAGAAGCGTCTTTCCCCAGAGTCTATCCGAACTATCTGCCCGAAAGATAAGGCGACTTCTTTGTTCACTAAGAAAGAGACTGAGTCTCCTTTTGTTCCGCAGACGAAGCCTAAAGATTCAATACTGGTCATTCCAATACTCCCAATCATATGCGTGTTTTACACCGTGAATTTCATCAGCAAAACTGCAGATACGCTCTTCCACTCGCAAAGTATCAAGCAACCCCGCAGCCGCCAGCTTCTCCTCAATCTGGTCATTGTAAGAAAGCAACATCGAATCCGAAGGACCAGAGAACTCATGAGCGAGAAAAAGCGTGATAGGATATCCAACGCAGCGTGGATCCTCAGAAATGCAAGTCAGAGGCGAAAGCAACTCACCCATATCCCTATCCGTAAGGTAATCCATAACGTCGCAGCGGAAAACATGCTGGCTCTCCTTGCACAGCTTCACAACTGAAATGTCGCCATACAAAGCTCTATCCTTATCAGCTTTCCGCACAGGGTGATACACCCAAATATCATGCTTAGCCAAGGCGTTGGCAGCAGCCACAAAGTCGCGACCTCTATCATCATGCAGGGAGGGCGAGTTTTTGCAGAGCGCGAGAAGACGCAAATCGTCTTTTTCGCATTTTTCGTAGAGGGAAACGCGGAATTTTCTTTCCCCACCGAAGTACCCCCCACCATCAAGCAGCAGGTAGTTACTACGAGTATCCCCATGCTCGTAGTATAGAAGCTCGTTCGGAGAATTCAGCAGTTCCAATGCCATTTGGCTCTCAAGCTCTATTCTTATGTCGGTGAGATAGTTACTACGAGTACGGGCATCCCCAACCGCCGTGCATATTCGCTCCTTGTAGCCCCAATCCACCACTCGGTTCCTGACAAGGGCATAAGAAGGACGCATAAGGTATATCCCCCAATTATTGGCGCGCTTCAAAGTTCGTGTGGAACAGTCAACCGCCATGAAACACCCGTCAAAGGAATCCAGTTTCACCAAAGGCTTAATCAAAGAAGCATCTGGCTTAACCGCAATCATGGGCTGCTCTCTCACTTCATTGGCACCCGCTACTCTTCCCTTATCTACGTAGCACTTGAGTTTCTTCTCCATATCGGTGAAATCAGTATCTATATGAAAGCTCATTCGCGCTTCTCCTTCATTGTTAACTGGAAGGATAATCCTAATTGTAAAGTGTGGTTTTATATTTTGTGAGTCAAAAGAGAAAAGCTTTTGCTTTCAAAGTCAAAGAAGAAAAAATAGACAACCCAAGATGAAACGCGTAGGAAACCTACTTTAATTTCTGTTTAATAACCGCTTGAGGAGTCGTTGTCACAATCTTGTACTTCAAGCTATTAGGCCCCCCAGCTCTCAGAAGCAGCCCCTTGCTCGCCATTCTTGAGAGGTATGTCGAGACTGTGCTCAAACTAACTGGCTCCTTGAGCTCTTGTTCATACACTGACTGGATATCCTTTGACGAGAACCAAACCAGAGGGAAACCTTTCTGGACAACGGAGCGCACTTTTTCGAATCTTGAAGAAAGGTTGACGGTTGAAGGGGTTCCAGCTACAGAATTTGGATTTTCACCAGGCATACCGCCCAGCAACTCCACAAGGTCCAGAAGACGTAAAGCCTTATCTCTAGTAATTTGTCCTTCGAAGGCAACGGTGTATCGATTGCCTTCACCATCGAATAGTTCCACACGCATTTTCCGAGCTGGCATTTGCGGAGTACTTCCCAAACGGAGTTCACAACTTTACACTTCACACCTTATAGCTGTTATGGTGAAAGAAGAAAATGTAAATCCCTGTTAATAGTACGCAATTTTTAATCAAAGCCTTTAATGCAAGGTTCTAGCTATAACAAGCTTCACAGGATTTCAGAATCAAAAAACAATTCCCAGAACAGCCCAGTTCTATATTTCCAATAGAAACGCAGGGGGGTCTGTTTCACAGTAAAGGGACATGAAGAAAGTAAATATAGCTAAAAGAACGATGTTGGAGACACATTTTCAATGCAACTTCACATGGCCTTCACAAAAGTGTGAAGAAAAAAGAGTTTGTGAAGGAATGCGCGTAATAATGATGAACATATCAAGGGATACTCGTAGTAATTCCTATGTCCTATGGAAGAGCTATATGCCTCTGATAATGGAGATATCTTTGTTAATTGGTGAAAAACACGGACACCCCTCCATTTCCTCTCGAAAACTTTTCATAAGTAACCACTAACTGTTGGTGGCTAAAAAATAGTCAAATTCTTATCTAAAAACTTTAACAGCAATTATTAATATAGTTACATACGCTCTTACCTATCAGAGTATTCTTCTTCTATATTTAAATCATACATACTTTCTAAAAAGTATTATAGAGTTTCCAGTAGAAATTCTGGGGTGTGGCTGTTCATGCTTTGTTCAAATGGTATAAAGAATTCGCATTCGCTTTTAGGATTGTTATGCTTTGGAACTACTTTTTTGTACTGCACCCTTTATCTGTTCCAGGAGAAATAACGGTGTTGCCTCTGAAAGAAGACGGGGAAGAAGAATGGTCAACCCAAACATACTCGACGATGTATTCGAAAAATTCGTTAATGATGCAACATTGTTCAAAGACCGAGAGGTCTTAAGGCACGATTATTTGCCAGAGAAACTTCCTCATCGGGAAGACCAGATACGCGTTCTTGGTCAAGCAGTGGCGCCAGTTCTCAAGGATTCACGGTGCTCCAATATTTTCATTTACGGCAAAACTGGAACGGGAAAAACAGCCGTTGTTAAATATGTTCTAAGTCACTTGGAGGCTAAGGCAAAGGAGCGCGGGTCTCCCGTCAAGTTCTGCTATGTCAACTGTAGAATGACTGGCTCAGAATACCGAGTTTTCGCCAGTCTAAGTCAAAGTTTAGGTTTCTCAATTCCCTTCACGGGCTTGTCTGTTGGGGAAGTGTTCGACAGATTTCGCAACGGCTTAGACAGCGCACGAACAATTTTTATAGTCGTGCTTGATGAAGTAGACGCGTTGATTAAAGATCGCGGCGATAGTCTCCTATACGAGTTGACTCGAATTAACGAAAGCCTAAAAAAGAGCAAGGTTGCCATCATCGGCATATCAAACGATCTGCGTTTGAAGGAGTTTCTTGACCCTCGCGTTTTCAGCTCTCTCAGCGAGGAAGAGATTGTTTTCAGACCGTATGACGCAGCTGAACTGCGAACTATTCTTCTTGAACGGTCAAAATTGTCCTTCTTTGATGGTTCTCTTTCGGAAGCTGCATTAAGTATATGTTCTGCTTTGGCTGCTGCGGAGCATGGAGATGCACGCCGCGCTCTGGACCTGCTTCGGGTGGCAGGGGAGGTTGCTGATCGACATGGTTCTTCTATAATTGAGGAGGAGCATGTTCGGGAGGCTGAAAAGAACATTGAACATAATCGAGTTGTGGAGGCTCTGGAGAATTCCACGCTGCATTCGAAGTTGGTGCTTCTCAGCATCTATCACCTGAGCAAGGCAAGTGGCAGCAGCGCGACGACGGGAGAAATATACGATGTCTACAACGAGCTTTGTGGAGAACTGGGTATAAGTCTTCTTACTCAAAGACGGTTGGGCACTTTGGTGAACGAGCTTGACGCGATGGGACTGCTGAACTCGAAGGTTGTTAGCATGGGTCGTTATGGTCGAACGAAGAAGATTCGGCTGGAAATCTCCCGCACCTATATTCAGGATGCCTTCGGAAGTGACGCTAGACTTGCGCGGATGATTAATTATGAGCCCAGATTGCTTTCCAAAAAAGGACATTGAGAAAAGCTGAGAGCGATGTTACCGAGAGCATACTATACTCGTAGTAAAGCTATTGCCACAAAAAAAGCGTTTCGCGTTTTTCTTCTATTCGAAGGATAAAACTGTTGTTTCTAGCGTTTGCAGGTTTACCACTGGTACCTTTCCTGGAGTAGGAACCAATCCAAGTTTTGCCATATAGTCGGTTTGTTCTTGCCATCCACCCGAATTTACTACGAGTACACCCCGGTGATTGCAGTAACCCATTACGTGGATGTGGCCTGCGTGGAAAATGTCTGGAACTCGATCTATCACCATGAAATCTCTGTTTTCAGGTGCCATCGTCGTTTTTCCTCCATATATGGGTGCTAGGTGGCGGCTTTGCAGCAGCAGTTTCATTGCCTTTTCTGGGTGCTGGTGGTCTGTGCCGGGAACAGTGCCGATTAAGTCATCTAGGCTTCTGCCGTGATACATCAGGACTTCTACGTTGTGAATGCTGACGACGCAGGGGTTGCCCAGCGAATATATTTTCCTTGCCCCTTGGGGAGTAGGCATGTAGTCCTCCGAAATCGCGGGTTGCGGCAGTGACTTTCTGGGTGCATCGTG
>JBGOXQ010000054.1:0-9676 GCA_041479225.1 Bathyarchaeia archaeon | reverse complement strand
CTTGCAGCCTGAGGTGATTCTTATGGATGAACCCTGTTCAGCGCTGGACCCGATTGCGACGGCGAAGATTGAGGAGCTAATTGTACAGCTAAAGGGCAATTACACAGTTGTTATTGTCACGCATAACATGCAGCAAGCAGCACGCGTTTCAGATTTCACCGCCTTCCTGTATTTGGGACAACTTATAGAGTTTGGAGACACAACAAACATGTTTGAGAATCCAAGTAGCGAGTTAACCGAAAATTACATAACTGGGAAATTTGGATAAGGTGAAAAGCATGGATAGACTCTTAGACAAAGGCTTAGAACAGTTGACCGCGACGGTTTTCAAGATGGGCGAGGTAGCCCAGAAAGCCTTGTCAATTTCAATCGGAGGGTTCATTAAAGGAAGAGACACATCCGAAGATATTCATGAACTATCCGATATGCTAGTGTTGATGACTACTGAGGTGGAGGAGAAATCCTTCGGGTTAATCGCTAAGTACCAGCCTGTAGCTTCAGACTTGAGAATCATAAACTCTTACATGAAAATTGCTTATGACTTCGAGCGGTACGGCAGATATGCTTGGGATATATCGTTCATCGGCAAACGCCTTGGCTTGTTGAAAAATTGTGAAAAATGGATTCCAGAGTACATCGGAGACATGGGCGAAAAGGTTCTGCTGATGGTTAAGATAAGCATTGACTCGCTTAAACGGTTGGATGTTGAGGTGGCAAAGTCGATGTCGAAAACGGAGCAGGAAGTGGATGAGATGTTCTTCCAGTACTTGGGCAAGCTTGTGAAAGAGGCGCACGCAACAAACGAGTGCACTATATCAAGCGTACTCGTAGTAAGATACTTGGAGAGAATAGCGGACCACGCAACCTACATCGCAGAAGCCGTGGTTTACATTGCCACAGGAAGAAAAATAGCCATAAGATAAACATCCATAAGGCTTTCTCAGAAGCTACAGCAATGGCAAAACACGAACATATTTGGACCCTAAAAGAGATTCCATGCAGAAACCTATAGGGGGTAAGTGCCATTCGAGTTTTCTGCCGCCAAAAGAATGTTGAAAAACTATAAGGAAAGGATATCGGAAATGTAGCCTTACCAGCTAGCCTAAGTCTCATGTAGTTTCTATTTATAGAGGGGGGTATAGTCTGCTCCGAGCACTAGAGTACAAACTTCTCTCCCTCCCGAATCTACTTACTATCTCCACTCAGCGCTGTCGTGCACTGGGTGTTTAATTTTTATATATATCATAAGCTAACAGAGTACAGAGGATAACATGGCTCTCGACGACAACACCGTCATCATCATAATTGCTTTAGTGGTCACAATCGCCGTTGCCGCATCCGCAACCGTCATTTTCACCATGCGACGGCGCATGAGAAAACCCGCGAAGCCCTCGAAAGAGCCAGAAATAGACCACTACCTCTCAACTTCCCCATTCAGAGTTACCAAAAGCGTGCAATCCAACGACGCAACGCACGCTAAAGATGAACTGAGAATTCTCGACTTGGAACGCGAAATCCTCAGCGACGCCATCAGACACTTGTATGAGGCGCATGCGGAAGGCAAAATCAACGAGCAAGAACGCGAACGCCTAGCCAGCAGCTACAAATCCCGCATGATGGCAGTCAAAGACTCCATGACAAAGGACGAAACCATCGTCGCACTTCATGAGCTGGAAGGCATGGAAGAAGACCTCATGAAACTCTTCAGCGAACGCTTCGGCGAACTTAACAATAAAGTCGAAGAACTCCGCACCCGAATCGACATCAAAGCAGTCAAAGAAGTCAAAGTCCAAATGCCCAAACAACAGACACCAGTCATGCCAGAACAAATGGAAGAAGACGAAGAAGAAGCTGAAAGCGAAACTGAAGAAGCCGAATCAGAAGACAAAGAGAAAACACAGAAAAAACGCAAACCACCAGAAAAACAAGCACAGAAAACAGAAGCAGAGCAACGCATAGACGCCATACGAAACCAAATCGACGAAGTTATGAACAAACTTGGACAAATGGAGATGGAATCCTAAAATGCAAGTTTCACCTGATACCGCAAAACGCAACGCCGCATACGCCGCAGCAACACATGTCAAGGACGGCATGGTTGTCGGATTAGGCAGTGGAACCACAGCGGCATACGCTATAGTCGCGTTGGGCGAACAGATAAAACACGAAAACATGCATATCCTCGGCATACCCAGCAGCTACCAAGTATTCGCTTGGGCAGTGCAAAACGGCATACCCATAACGACGCTGGAAGAACACCCAATATTAGACGTAAACATCGACGGCGCAGACCAAATTGACTCCCAACTGAACCTTATCAAAGGTATGGGCGCAGCGCTTGCAAGAGAAAAAATCGTCGCCGCCTGTACACTACAAAACATTTTCATAGCCGACAAGAAAAAGCAAGTAAAAATTCTTGGCGAAAACAACCATCCAGTCCCTATAGAAGTTATCCCCTTCGCCATACCTCTAGTCAGAGCGCGCATACAGAAACTTGGCGGAAGCCCCCTCCTGAGGGAAACCAAAGGAAAACTCGGACCAACAATCAGCGACAACGGCAACGCCATAATGGACGCAACCTTCGGACTCATTAACGACCCCAAACTACTCGAACATCAACTGAAAATGATTCCAGGCGTAGTGGAAACTGGACTATTCATAGAGCTGACCGACATCGTTTATCTAGGAACAAACACAGCAGTGGAAAAGTTCGAGCGCAAAAGAAAATAATCACTTGTCACACTCGCGATAACAAAAATTATCATTTAAGCAGCCAGCAAACTAAGTAAATTCTAATTCTGCTTTTCCCGCGCCAAGCGCCGCAGGCATTAATCACCCAAAGACAACCGGCGAAGAATGAAAAAGATTTATCTCAAACCCCGCGGACTAACCTACCGCTAAGCACGTGCCGGGGTAGCCTAGCCTGGCTAGGGCGCCAGACTCATAATCTGGAGAACACAAGAGGGCCATCGCCCATGTCCAGAGGTCGCGGGCTCGAAGCTGAAAAATAGCGAGATTCCCGTCCCCGGCACCACCCTTTTGTTCTGCACACTTCTTTCTTAAAATTAACTTCTTTTCCGCCTACCTATGGGTGAAGTCTTATGTGTTCGAACTTGCATAGTCTCGGTCAAGGATGAATATCCATGGAAAAAAGTGTTGACTGGTTACAAGTTCTTCTCCAATGCAAAGAGAATGTGCTCATCCACATCCAGCCGCTGCTTAGAAG
Source organism: Bathyarchaeia archaeon (assembly GCA_041479225.1). Taxonomy (GTDB): domain Archaea; phylum Thermoproteota; class Bathyarchaeia; order Bathyarchaeales; family Bathycorpusculaceae; genus JADGNF01. The sequence continues at coordinate 6,450 of JBGOXQ010000054.1, read as the reverse complement.
TTTGAAAGAGCCCCAGCCCGACTTAGGTAGAGGTGCAGGCGGAGACCAGATGAAGCTGGTGGATTTGGCAGCGGAGAAAGCCATTGTTGAAGTATTGCTTAAGCACGGCGTTTCATTCACGCTAGTCAGCGAGGAGTCAGGCATACAGGAATACGGCTCAAAAGCAAAAGAGTGTTACGTGACCACTGACCCCATCGATGGCACAACCAATCTAGTCCGCGGCTTGCCCTTCTACTGCTCTTCAATCGCGGTTTCCCGCAAGCAGATGCTGTCTGAGGTTTACGCGGCTATGGTTACGGACCTCTATCACGGCACCACCTACACAGCTGTGGCCGGCAAAGGTGCTTTTCGCAATGGCGAAAAAATCGCAACTTCGCAGCTTTCAGATTTAGGCGAAGCAGTTATCGGTTTGGACCTGAACACTTACAAAGTCAAGGCGGTTGCGGCGCAGCTGACGGATTTAATCGAAGTCACCAAGCACATCCGACACTTTGGCGCCAACGCATTAGAGTTATGTTTCGTTGCTGAGGGGTTGACGGATGCGTTTGTGGATATTCGGGGGAAGTTGCGGACAACAGATGTGGCTGCTGGCTTTCTCATCATCAAGGAGGCAGGCGGAATCATAACCACGCCCAGCGGACAACCTGTAGATGTTCCGTTGGATCCGAAGCAAAAGCTGAGTTTTGTAGCTTCTGGAAACTGGGAAATTCACAAGCATATCTTGAGCTTAGTGAAGCCAGGAAAGTAAAAACAGATGTTTTCACTCCTGATACCTCACCCTGCAGCCCTGATAAAATCCGCAAAGAAGAAAACACTGGTTATTGCTGACCCGCATTTGGGCTGGGAGATGTCGCTTCAGGAGAAAGGCATTCACGTGCCTAGCCAGACATCGAAAATCCTGCAGAAACTCGTCTCTTTGCTCGTCGAATACAAGCCTGAAACGTTGCTGATTTTGGGCGATGTGAAATACTCGGTTATGACTTCGGAGCTTGGCGAATGGCACGACATACCCGACTTCTTCAACGAGGTCAAGCGCTATGTGGCAGAAATCGGCATCATAAGGGGCAATCATGACGCGAACCTCGAACCTATGCTGCCTGAAAGCGTGACTATGCAACCTGCAACAGGCGTCATTGTGGACGATGTGGGGCTGTTTCATGGGCACAAGTGGCCTTCCCCAGCGCTCTTAGGCTGCAAAACGCTTGTTATGGGACACTTGCACCCAGTTGTGGTGTTTCGCGACCCCGCTGGCTTCAAGATAACTCGCCAAATCTGGATGAAAGCAAACGTCAACCCGAAAGCTCTGACTAAAATTCTTCTTCAGAAGCATGGCATTAAAATTGAAGGCACGATTGATGACACGTTGCAGAAGCACTACAAGGTTAAGCCACGGTCGGAGCAGTTGTTCATCATGCCCAGTTTCAGCGACTTTTTAGGCGGCAGACCTGTAAACGAAACTAGCCCCCGAAAAGAACTGGGCAACGAACAGTTAATTGGTCCAGTTCTGCGTTCAGAAGCCGTTGACGTGGATAATGCGGAGCTGTATCTTATGGATGGAACGTTTTTGGGTGCTTTAAATCGGCTGAGGCAGTTGTAGACGTTTTGTCTCTCAAAGGGTTCTGTGTCTTCACTTTAGATTTGACTTGATGGTTTTTGTGAGTTGCTGCTTTCGTTTTCTGCTTTTACCTTCAGTTCTTGTTCTATAGGCAAGGTTATGGTGAATTTTGTTCCTTTTTCAGGAGCGCTTTCAACCGCGATTTTGCCGCCATGCGCATCCACAATTCTTTTGCAGATTGCTAAGCCGAAACCCATGCCTTTGGCTTTTGTCGTGAACAGCGGCATAAAAATCTTGGAAAGTGTTTGCTCAGACATCCCCACGCCTGTGTCGGAGAAAGTGAATTCGACGTTTTCGCCTATTTGGCGGCTTGTTATTTCAAGAGTTCCCTTCTTGGACATGGCATCTGTGGCATTTTGTATGATGTTGATGAAGACTCTTTCTATTTTGTTAACGTCAATCCATAGGGTAGGTTCATCAAGTGTGTGGTCTACGATTTTGATGCCTTCAGGGATTTGAACCATCATTAAGATATAGTCCACCAAGGACTTTGGCGAGCACTCTTCGATTTCCAGATTGATGTCTCTGGAGTATTCAAGCAAATTTTCCACAATTTTGTTCGCGTATTCAACTGACTTGTCAATTATTTCGTACATATCCTTCTCTTTAGCATCTAATGAACTGCCCTGCTTCCTCTTCAAATAATATGCTGCATTCTTTATTCCTGTCAAAGGATTGCGCAAGTCATGCCCAACCATCCCCGCTAATTCCCCAATTGCGGCGAATCTTTCCGTTTTTAGAACCCGCTCTTGAGCTTCTCTGAGTTCTTCGGTTCGAGCGTCGACTGTCAATTCTAGACCTGTGGAGTATTCTTCAAGTTTTTTCTCAGTTTGTTTCTGTTCAGTGATGTTTTCGAACACTGCCGCAAAAAAGCCTTTTTTGGGGCAATATGCTGAGATGGAGAACCATATGTCAAGTGGTTTGAAGTGTATTTCAAATCGTTCTTTTTTCCCAGTTAGGGCAACTCTGCCGTACGTTTCAAGCAATTCAGGATGGGCTATTTCGATTCCAGGTATGGCTTCAGTTGCTTTCTTATCAAGGACATCCGTCTTTTTCAACCCGGTTAATTCTTCAAAAGCATCGTTGACTTCGAGGTAGACGAAATCTACAGGTTTGCCCTCTGTGTCTAATACTATTTTGCAGTAGGCAAACCCTTCAAGCATGTTCTCGAATAAAGAGCGGTACTGAATATCGTCCTTAACCTGTGTATTCTTACTTCTCGCTGTCGCTGAAATTGACGCTAACGAAAGTGAATGTTTCTCAGAATCTTCTTCCAAATGTGTCCACGCTCAGATAGTGAGGAGTAACTTAAACATATTGAATATTGTGTCGCAATATAAAACAGTTGCGCATTTTAACTCTCTTACATTAGCGCACAATAGCTCATTTTTTGAACGTAGTTAGTGGCGGTTGATGTCCATTAGTTTCCGAATTCGGCTAACGTTGTGGCTGCAAAAATCACCAAAGTTAAACAATCGTGATTACTGTGGTTGCCCGGGTGGACAGCTCAAGTTTGTCATCATATCCTTTCTTGGCACAAACATTATCCAACACTATTTTTTCCCCCATCAGCAGAGCGCCTGCCTTTTCAGCGTGTTGACGCCAAGCCGAAACCCTAACCGTTCCAGTAACATCCTTCAACTCGAAACTGCTGAGTTTCACAGTCTCGCCTTTAGAAGTCTTCACTTCCCTGCTCACCGGCACTGTGGCAACTTCGCCTTCCACGTTCACATGGCCCAAACTCTCGTTCAAACTGGATATTTTGATAAACCGCTTCGACGCGGCTGAAACGCCAACGTATGATAACGCGTCAATGTGGACTTCGAATCTGCCGTTCTGAGCTGATTTGACTCTGCCACTTATGACCTGCAACTCGATGTTTTCCTTAAGCGCGGGTTCCAGTTCTGTGGCTTTCTTGTTCCAAACGACGATGGGTACTTCACCAGTTTTATCGGCAAGCACAAAACGCAACACGGTTCCCGTTGTCTGGTCCTGTCTGGTGAAGGTGGATACCGCTGAAACGTTCCGCACATTTCCAGCTAAGTTTACGCTTCTATGCGCGGATGTTATTTCGCTTATTTTTGTGGCAAACTTGCTGATGGACGCGAAGTCTTCAGCTGTTGCATCTGTAGGGTTGATTTCAACTGTGCTCTTGCTGCTCATGTGAAGTTCTGCTGTGCCACTGCGGTCTTCCTTCGTGTATCCATGAGAAAAACGTGCAACTTCTCCAACTTTCAGCTCCCCTGATTCGACAACGTTTGCTCTCTCGTTCCACAACACAACTCGCAGAACACCATCCTTATCCACAACGGTTAAACCAGCGTATTTTCCCGGTTTCTTTCCCTCAAAAGTCTTCACGGGGCAAACTGCAACTACACGCCCAGTTACAGTGACATCGTTGAGTCCTGAAACCACGTGGCTAATTGACAGTTTGCGGTCGTGCCCTGAGTTTCCATGAGTTATGGCAACGCCGAATTCAGCTGCGATTACTCGCAGGAGAGTGGCATCTGCTATTAAGCCTCCTGTTTTCTCTCTTGCCGCAGACAGTTTGTTAAGGAGTTGTTCGCGTTTGGCTTCAGGTTGTTTTGCAAGTATCTGCTGGATTATGTCTTCTGTGCTCATTTCCGTTCAGATGCCGCCATGATTAAGCTTCTATGGTATTTAAAATTCTTTGCAGTGCCTCCTCGTCGAGCTGCTGTGTTTTGGAGATTTATCATGGTGGGTTCTGGGGGAATTCGGAAGTTTAAAAGCTTTCGTACTCTCAGAAGTAGTTGGGGAGAATATGAAAGTTACAGAGGTTGAGTCTCTGTACGAATTAGGCATTGGGCTTGTCATCGTAGGAGTCTTCATAATCATACTCGTAGTATTCCTAATTGTTTTGCCACGTGTGCAGAAGGGAAAAGTGAAGGCTGCAGGAGCCGTGATAATTGGTCCATTGCCCATAGTTTTCGGAACCGACAAGAAATCTCTCAAAACCGTCTTAACCCTTTCGATAATCCTCACAGCTCTGCTCACCATTTCCGCAATAATCTATTATTTCTTGTTTAGGTGAGATGATTTGGCTGAGGAAAAGGACGAGGAAAACGTAGACGCAGAAGACGAGAAAACAATGCCGAGATGGCTTTTCCTGCTCTTAGCGACAGGCTTTGCTTTGATTTTCATCGGAATCCTGTTTGTAGTTCTTGCTGTGGCGGTTGGCTCTGGTGGTTCTGCCAGTGCGGGTGTGATTATTTTCATTGGACCTTTTCCGATTGCGTTTGGCGCTGGTCCTGATGCCATATGGCTTGTTTTGATAGGTATAATCCTTGCGGTGATAAGCCTAATGCTATTTATTTTTATGCGCAGAAAAGTTATTGATGAAGGTGGTTAGTCTTCCTCGCTAGTTTCTTCTTCTTTGCCGTAGTAAACGTTGAGCAATATCAATATTAGAGTGACGAATGTGGCGGTCATCATGACGCCGATGAGTATTTGGAAGTATGCTCCTAAGTCCGTGCTAAGTTCCTCCTTGTGTTGGTTATTCATGTAATGTTTAGATATTTAAGCAGTCGCTTTTTTCCACTCATCCATTAGGCTTTGGTAGAGTTCGTCGTTTTCCTCAATCAGCTCAAACCAGCCTAGATTACGTGCGATTTTCTGGGCTATGAGGTGGTAGCACAGGTGAACTTTGCGGTCTAGCACGCGGAAGTAGAAGTCGTCGCACGTACAGAACTCTGCTTCTGCCATGATCAGGTAGTCTCTTTCGCGTCCCACAACTATCCAGACTGTGCGGTTGCTTGGTTTGAAGGTGTATTTTTTGACGCGGTTCTCCTTCAGCGTTTCGAGGGCTTTGGTGAAGCGTTGTCCGAAGAGGTCGTAGAGTTCGGTGAGGTTTTTTCCTGAGAGTTTGCCTTCTGCTTTCGCCGTTTTGCATATGGCGTTTAAGGTTTCGATTTCTGAAGTTTCGGGGTTGTTGTTTGTCGTCATGCAGGTGCACAGCTTCAATTAGGCGATGATTATTCTATGTCTATTTGTTCGCCCTTAGACTTCTCGGCTTCGATTTTGGGAATTATGACTTCGAGAACTCCGTTTTTGTAGGTTGATTTGGCTTCGTGTACTTTGACTTTTGCTGGCAGTTTGACTTCTTTGTAGTATTTGTTTTGTTCTGTGTCTACGTTGATTTCGAGGGAATCTTCTGTTCCGTGGAGTTTTATGTCGGTTTTTTCTACGCCTGGAAGCTCTGCTACAACTCGGATTTCACCGTTTGTATCTACCACATCCACTAGTGGTTCACGTTCTTCTTTGACTTCGGGTCCTTTCAGGGATTTCTTGATGTTGCCGAACTGTTGGATTTCAGGTTTGCCGTCTGGACCGATTTTCATGCTGTAGCCGTAGACGAAGGGTCCAAATTCCTTAACGGTGCTTCCGTCTGGGAGCTTGCGTTCTTTCACGTAGTCTTTGGGGACTCGATCAGTGAAGTTTTTGAATTCTTCTTCCATGCGTTTTTCCATTTCGCGGAAGATGCGGTCGATGTCGCCGAAGAAGGGGTCTTTGTCGAATGGGCTGTTGCGGCGACGTTTGGTCCATTCAGGATAATCTTCATCGTCTGAAGACATGGTATAAGTCACCTTGCAGAATCACTTGCGCTTTCCGCTCCAATAAGTTTTATGTTACGAATCCTAGTTTCCTCATGTTGCTTGGGCTATTTGGCTTGTATTTGGAGGGGTTGCTTTGGTTGTGACTCTATTGCTCGGAGCAGTCTATACCCCCCTTATTTATACTCTCAATGTTTGTGAGGTTGGCTTGTTGATGTTTTGTGTGTTCTTTGGGTTTGAGTGAGGTTATACCTAGCGCTTGTG
>JBGOXQ010000053.1:0-9714 GCA_041479225.1 Bathyarchaeia archaeon | reverse complement strand
TTCGCGGAATTGGCTAGCCAAAGACGGGCAAGTCGCAATTACCTGGAAAGCTTCTGATGGAAGTAATGTGACCAGGCAGTTCTATTCGGCAGACTTGGCCAAAAAGAGATGCGGTGGCTATTTCGATGGACTCAGTTGGAAGGAGGAGGCAGCTTCACATAATTCTACCTTCGGAGTTGAATACGATTGGAGAACAAGAGTAAGCAACTTAGTTGGCGCAACCATTGAGAAAAGCCAACTAAGCTACTTGGAACTGAGTAACCCCTCAAAGCTGTTGATGTACCCTGACGGAGCCCTGGCAAACGCAGAAAGTGCCTTCACAAACAGCATAGCACAGAACCTAGCTATCGAAATCGACAAATACGTTGAATTTAACGGTTATCAAAAGAGTCTACTGAAAATATGCTCCCATGCACCGGAAGAAGTCTGTACGAATGCTAACGAACATCCGGATCACATTGTTACAGGAAACGCGGTTCGGCAAGCAATTGATCAGTTGCATTCAATCTACGGCTTTGGTGAAATAGATGCAAAATGGTTTACAATATACAATCCCATCAACCCAAAATCAGGATACTTGAGGGTTGATGAGGACATTTCTCAGCAACAGACGCAAAAATCAGAACTTGCAAAGGCAAGCTGGGAGACAGATGCTGTCCACTCAAGATCCATAAAATATACCTGGAACGATTATCCCAACGACCCTGGCCATTATGAGTACTACATAGCCCACAGTTATTATCCAGGCTCGCCGACTGCCGAGCCTTCATCTTCTACACAGCCCTCAGCATCACCAGCCCCGTTATCTCTAGAAACTATAGTCGCTTTCTTCAATGACATTATCCACCAATACCCTCTTGCCATAATAGTCGCCGTAATTGTCGTAGTCGCCATAGTCGCCATCGCCATAGCCGCTAGAAAAAGATAGGTAGCTTGTGGTGGTATTTGTGCATCGAAAGTGGGTAGATGACACATGTCAAGAAGATTATGACATGCGTCAATATAGAGTGTTTGCACAAAATCAGTCCACAACTCTTTTTTATTCAAATATTCTCAAGGTGAAGTGTTTTCTGGAGTATCTTAATGAGCAGTCACGATTTCCTTAACTCATACTTGCTATACATTCACCCACCGCTCTCCATCATTGGGTACGTTTTCATTTTCCTCTTCGCGTTCTTTCTGTTTCGATCGCAAAACATTGATAAAAAAACAGTCCGATAATCTGGCGTCGCCGCATGGATATTCACGTTCCTCGGCCTAGCCACAGGCATGTTTTGGGCGCAAATCGCCTGAGGCAACTGTTGGTCATGGGACCCGAAGGAAACCTTGACTCTCGCACTATTCGCGGCTTTGTCTGGGGCAGAAATAGCTTACTTCGAAAAGAAAACCAAACTTACAAAGTGGCTGGCAATAATTTCGTGTGTGCTTACGATCATAGCAGGTTTAAGTTCGTTCATAATCGCGGGATTGCACTCCTTCGCATAGCATATTCGCTCCCCTTTTTTAGGCTCTTCTTGACTTGAAAAGAATAACTAAGTTCGCAGGTCTATTACAGTTGTACCCGCGAACTTGTCAAAGTAGCGAATAAATCGTGGGTCTTTGCGAGAGTAGCCCCCCGCCAAATCGAACGGCAGGAGAAATGCTTTGCCGAAGTTTCTCACTGCGGCGTGGTCATACGCCATTTTCTTGCTGTCTATCCTCACCACTTTTAGCCCAACTATGCGTTTACCAAGAGTCTGACCGCTAAAACCTTCAAGCATGGTGGAGTAAATCCAAGTAAGACCTAAAGTAATCAACAGGAAGCCTAAGCTGAAAACGTTTCCTGCGTAGAGAAATAGTGCCTCCGGAAGCGTGAGCAGAGTCGCAATTAGAGCCATTAGGGACAGATCGATAAGAAAAGCGTAAGTTCTCCTTCGGAACGATGCTATATGTAGCTGAGTGACTTTCTTGCTTACATTCGCGCTTTCCGCCCAGTACTCGAGGTCTTTGATGAATCTTACGGCGGTTTCGCCTTCGCGGTTCAGCTTGTACTTCCCGGTAGGTGTCTGCTCCATGAAAGGAGCGAGGTTTCGCATATGAAAACTAAGTTTGCCGGTGTCCACGTTGAGCGCGTTCATAAGTTCGGTGAATGTGCATTCGCCTTTTTCGCTTAGAATCATCAATAGCTCTCTGCGTATTTTGTGCGAAAGCACAGACAATATTTTAGACACGTTTTCTTGGTCAACTGCCATCGATAAGACCTATGTCACCTTACTGAGAATCAATCTAAATAGGGCAGGACTTCTGCACACAGAAGTATTCAGGAGCAAGCTTGCATATAAGTTGACCTCTGAAAAAAAACTTCGTTTTATGAAGAAACACGAAGCATCAAAAAAATCTAGAAAATGAAATCCCCTGTACTAAGGAATTGAAAGATTCAAAGGCTTCCCGAAGTTTCGACTATGCCATGGACAAAAACGGGATTAGTCTTTTCAGAAAACTGTTTAATCGCCAACGATGGGCACAAGATCCAGAAGCATACCTAACTCAGCTCCGGATTTTGCTGGATATAATTGTGCACAAAATAGAATTCTGCGAATAGTTGGAAGAATTATTGAGAGAAAAAAATCGTATTAACGGTTAAGAGTTCCATCTCAGTTTTGAAGTGCCCTTGGCGCGAGATAAATTTCAAACTGAGTTTTTTCCTGAGATGTTAATAATTCTTTAATTTTGGGCAGACAACTTCAGTTCGACCATAAATAATATCGGTTTACAATTACCACAAATAATATAAACTTTTCGATTGCATATACGTACCTCAGGGAAAAATAGGAGAAGAGAAAATGGTAGAGAAAATCCAATTTAAACGAGCAAAAATCAGTAAAACCAAGACACTTTGCACAATTGCAATGATTTTGATGATGGTTGCATCTGCGCTTTTGATATCAATGCCTGCCGCTTACGCACATAATCCTGCTTGGAACATCAAAACCTTCGCATACATCACTGTTGCGCCACCCACCGTAGGCGTTGGTCAACAAATGTTGGTGTATATGTGGCTGCAAGTCCAGCCGCCAACGGCTGAAGGTGCTTATGGTGATAGATGGCAACAATACAAAGTAACCGTAACAAAACCAGATGGCACAACAAAAATCTTAGGGCCATTCACATCCGACCCTATCGGCTTCTCATCTACTTCATTCACGCCAACTGCAGCAGGAAACTACACGTTCCAGTTCAGCTTCCCAGGACAAACTTTGGCTGGTCTCAATCGTCGCCCAAATAGCACCACAGGGCAAGATTTTATTGGCGACTATTTCATGCCAAGCCAAAGCGACATAGCAACTCTTCAAGTACAGCTAGACCCAGTACTGCAGTATCCCAACACACCCGTACCAACGGGCTATTGGAGCCGACCAATAAATGCTCAACTTAGAGGATGGAGCAGCTTTTCTGGAAACTGGCTGACTGCACCGATTAACTATTTCGCCCAGTACACTCAAGCACCAGGAACAGCACACGTTCTATGGACAAAAGAGCTGGCAACCGGCGGTATTGTCGGAGGAGAATTCGGTGACACATCATACTACACTGGAAACGCCTACGAAGGCAAGATAACAGGTACTATAATAATCAATGGCAAACTCTATTATAACAAGTACCCTGACGATACATACGCGCTTCAAGAGCCAACTAACACATACCCACGTACGCCGCCAAAACCTGGCTTCTACTGTGTAGATCTACGTACTGGAAAAATGCTGTGGTACAACAATGATTCAAGGCTAAGCTTTGGTCAAATATACCATTATGACTCACCAAACCAGCACGGGGCTACCGCATACTTGTGGGCAGCCAGCGTCACCAATCCGACCATGTATAAAGTACTAGACGCACTCACCGGGGACTATGTGTACACTGTTACAAACGTACCGGCTGGCGGAAGAGGCTATTCCTCCGACGGGAGCATAGTAATTCCTGTGTTAGACGTAGTGCATGGATGGATTGCTCTCTGGAACTCATCAGCTATTCCTGAATTGCTGGGGGGACCGACCGGAACTCAGAACTGGCAATGGCGACCCTACGGCAAAACAGTTGACGGAAGTAAAGGCTACTCATGGAACAAAACCCTACCTGCAGGAATAATAGGAGGCATCAATTACGTTTTCGCTGGTGACAGAATAATCGGCTCAGCTGGATTAGGACGAACAGGCATGTGGCTTAACCTCGGAACCGCTAACTTTACAATCTGGAGCATAAACCTGAAATCCGGACAAGAAGGACAACTAATGTGGACGAGAAGCTACACTTCAGACGAAGGCGCAACATTCAGCCTTGCAGCCGCAAGCGTACAGGACGGCTTTTTCGCAATATATGCGTCAGAAACAAAACAATGGCATGGCTATGACATCAATACCGGCGACCCGCTATGGACAACTACATCTCAAGCCGATTGGGACATGACAGTCGCTACAGTGGGAATGATTGCTTATGGTAAACTCTTTTCATGCGGATACGCAGGAACAGTCTACGCCTACGACGGAAAAACAGGCAATACTCTATGGACATGGGCAGCTAAGGACCCAACCTATCTCGAATCAAAATGGGGTGGCAACTACCTCCTTGAGATGCCGATGATCGCAGATGGCAAAATCTACGTATTCTCTGGCGAACACTCCCCAGACAACCCACCAGAACGAGGCGCACCTTTAGCTTGTATCGATATAGCAACTGGAAAGCTACTTTGGGAAATCCCGTTATACCTTAGTCACTGGGCAAGAAACCCCGCCCTCGCTGACGGCATACTCGTGTACCTAAACGCCTATGATGGCCAAATCTATGCCTTTGGTAAAGGACAATCTGCAACCACAGTCGTAGCAATACCCGGCGTTGGTAATGTGGTAACTATTCAGGGTTCAGTCATAGATCAATCCGCGGGTCAAACTGCTATGGGAGTCCCAGCAGCAGGAACCCCGGCAATCTCTGATGACAACATGAGTGCGTGGATGCAGTACTTGTACATGCAGGAGCCAAAACCGACCAACGTCAAAGGAGTTCCAGTAACCGTGACAGTAGTTGATCCAAACGGCAACTCGCAGCAAATCGGCAACCCCACAAGTGATGCATCTGGAAACTTCGCTATCGAGTATACACCATCTATCGCTGGTATGTACACTATCACTGCAACCTTCGCAGGTTCTAACTCTTACTATGACTCAACAGCAGAAACCCACATAGCAGTAGCATCCGCGTTGCCTTCCGCTTCGGCTATACCAACGGCTCCACCGACGACCGCACCTCCACCTCCAACAGTGACGCCGACGCCTGTAACGCCTTCACCAGCCGTCATCAACCCGACCGGTGGACCTGACATTGTAACGTACGTCGCTCTAGTCGCAGTCGTCACTATTGCTATCATAGCCGCAGTGGCAGTTATCCTAAGAAGACGAAAATAAACAGCAAAAACAACAACCCTTTTTTCCTTTTTTGTTTTTTCTTTGAAAAAAGCAGTAATATAGCCTACTTTGCTTTTGCGCCGGAGATATCTCCCTTAATACGTTTCTTCGCGCTTTCTCTCCTTTTTTATGCCTTTCAGATCAATTTTACATATAGGGTGGGTCGGACCGGACTTATCGCGAAACGAGCAAAAGTCCCTGGGCATTGAATTTGAGCTTTCTATTCTTTTATTCACTTAGTCAATTGTTCTATCTTTTCGAAAAAGCCATAGATTAGCAGAATAGCTGCTTGGTGGCTGGCAAATTTTCCGAATGCTGGTTGCTGATCTTTTAGCCGCGCGTGCTTAAATGTTTAGTTAGATGAGTTAGTGCATTACTATTGTGTGGATTTATCTCTTTTTTATGGAGACATGTTTATATAAATCGCGAATATGTAAACAAATGTTAAGTGAAGGCTTTACTCCGTCAAAAAGAAATGGTGCTTTAAGCGTGAAAAGAAATCCAACCAGAAAATTAGATGCCCTTGATCTACGAATCATCAGGGCATTAGAAAAAGATTCACGCGTTAGCCTCCGTAGACTAGCGAATAGAGTTGGATTAACCCCAAATATCGTGGGCAACCACCTCGACAATCTCGAGCAGGAAGGCATAATTCTAGGATACACACCCATTCTGGATGCAGCTAAAATGGGATATGGTCTAACTGCCATAGTTATGATTCAAGTCGAAGGCGGGCACCTAGTTGAGGCGGAAAACGAAATCGCAAAAGAAAGCAACGTTCTTTCCGTATATGACATCACCGGGGAATTCGATGCCATCGCATTCGCCAAATTTAGGGACAAGGGCGATCTGAATGTTTTCTTAAAGAATCTTCTGACTCTGCGCTTCGTCAAGAGAACCGTTACGCTGGTTGCTCTTAACGTCGTAAAAGAATGTGATAAGATAATTTAATTGTGCCTTCCGCCTTACTTTTCGATATTTTATCACAACCCGAAACTTGTAATCAACGTGCGCAGAATATTCACAGTTTTATGTAAACATTTCCAGATTTTCATAAAAATTATGAACAAGTATTAACTACATTTATATTTTGCTAGACATATAACTACATAAATTTAGAGTTGGTAAATTATGGAAAAAACAGCAGAAATGTTAACCGTAAATAACTTGGATAGAAAGATCGATGAATGGATTATCTTGGACGCTCGAGGATTGCCACATAGCATCTTTGAGAAGAGAATTTTGGAGGCGAAAACAGGTGGCTAGTGACCAAGCCCAAAGTCCCCCCCAAATGAAGAAAACTCTAAGCCTCACAGGGTTAACCATAAACGCCATGGCTTTGATAGCTCCAGGAGCTTTTCTATGGCTCAACTATCAGACCCAAGCGGCACAGGTAGACCCATCAGGCGTTTCAACTGCCCCAGACATATGGTTTGGCCTGTTCATAGCGTTAATTTTGTCCTTTTTGACTGCTGCTTCTTACTCGTGGCTGGCACGCCGTTATCCAGATGCTGGAACTGGCAGCTCATACTATTTCGCCCAGCGCGCCTTACTTGACAGGGGAAGCAGCAACCGCAGAGCACGCGACGCAAAGTTTTTCGTGGGCTGGCTTTCACACCTTTACTATTGGGTTTATCCTGGTGTAATGGTTGCGTTCATGGGCTTCTTCATGACCTATATCCTAGGAGCCGTCGGAATTGCTATATCTCCTTTGACACAAGTTGCTATCGTAGTATTGTTTGCCCTTGTCGTTGGCTTCATAGCATACAGAGGAATTCAAGGGTCAACCCGCACAAACCTCATCATCAACATAGTACAACTTGCTATGCTCGTAGGCGTAACAATATTGGCACTTGCGTACCGCTTCATAAACCCTGATCAAGTATCATTCTACTACTCAAACATAGGTTCAGTGGTCCTGCCCAACGACTTGAGCCACGTACTCTTCCAAGCAAGCCTTGCCATACTAGTGCTGGTAGGATTCGAATCTATAACTGCACTGACTTCGGAAGCGAAGAACCCCAAAGACGTCCCCCGCGCCATCGTTCTTTCGCTAGTAATTCAAGGAGCCTTTGCTTACCTCTTAGGATTCTTTGGAATACAAGCATGGTTTAACTCTCACTACACTTTCGCGAACGCTGCAGTTTCATCTGCCCCATTGGGCGACATAGTCCAAATCTCGACTAACGCTTTGTTCGGTGGGGGTGGTTTCGTAGTCATGCTAGTAGTCGCCGCAGCCGTAGCCGCAGCAGTGTTAGGCACAACGCTTGCATGCCTCAACACAGGTGTAAGAGTAACCTACGCAATTAGTCGCGACACAGAAGTTCCACAACCACTAGGCAAATTAAACCCACGATACGGCACACCTGCCATAGGCACATGGGTACTTACAGCAGTTTCAGCAGCAATAGGTGCATTCGGTGTATTATCTCTCAGAAACCTAACTACAGTTGTGCTGCTATCAAACTTTGGAACGTTCCTGCTTTACGGAATCACCTGCATCATAGCCTTGCTTGCGCTGTCCAAAGAACGACGCTCAATCCTAACTAAATACGTAATCCCAATTGCCGGCTTCGCGGCTAACATGGTTATGCTGGTAGCCGTCATGTGGTTAGGCTTTATCGGTGGAGGAGACACTCAGGCGGCTGCGTTCGCTGCTGTAGCAATAACAGCCATATGGATGCTAATAGGACTCGGATACTACGCTGCAAACTCAAGAAGCAAATCTTCCGGAATATTCCCATTCCCAGGCAAAGAAGCTGAAGAAGACAAAAGCAAAAAATACAGCATAAACGAATTCGGAAGTTAGCAGAAGCGAATGGAGCTTGAGGCTCCCTCTTCCCTTTTTTGTGAACATTATTTCTCCCTTAAGCACTTAGCTTTTTATTTTCCTGAGTCATTCTTCAAATCTGGTTTTCACACATCCAGAGTTTTACATCTCACGCTTTGCGTATTTTCAGTTTTTATACATTTTCATGTAAATTAGTCCAGATTTTATTCAAAATTATGAACAAATCACAATCAGACTTATATAATAGGGATTCATAGGATAACTGGAAAATATCAGGAGAAAACAAAAAATTGTACAAATCAATGTGCCTGAAGAGTAATGGTGGAGATTAGTTTGAGTCGATTCCTTGCGGAGGTAAACATGTTCATTGAACCTTCAGAAAAAGCCAATGTCATTGCAAGTCTGTCAAAACTTGAAAACCTCGAAGAAATATATGAAGTAGCAGGCGAATACGACATCGTTTCTTTAGTTTCCACCTCCTGCCTTGAAGAGTTCAGAGATGTTTTGCACAAGAATATCATGAAGATTAAAGGCATAAAAAGCACGATAATCACTATAATTTTGGAGCCTCACAAAGGACCAAAATGCTTACAGAAAGACGTAAACGTTTCCACATTAAAATAAATAAGGAGCGGAAAGGAGCCATAGTGAGTCAGAATGCTGTCTTCTGGAGTCCCGGATTAAATGATAGATGCAATTCAAGGCATTTCAGTCGTTCTGATACTTGGAATAACCATACTCATAGCGAAACTCATCGCACCTTACATAGTCCGAGTTTATAATCGAGCACCTAGCCGTTTAGATAAAGTCCTAAACCCAGTTGAGAATTTTATTTATAAAATATGCAGCGTAAACCCAGCGCATTCGATGGGTTGGAAACAGTACTTTCTCGCTGGCTTACTGCTTAATGTCGCCCAGATGATTATCGCCTTTTTAATCCTGGTTTTTCAAGGTAAATTGCCGCTTAACTCTCTAGGCTTCCCAGGCATGAACTGGGACCTAGCTTTCAATACCGTAACCTCGTTTGCAACAAACACTAACCTTCAACACTACAACGGCGAGGCAACACTATCTATATTTGGCCAAATGACATCCATCCAATTTCTCCAATGGACCTCCGCGGTAACCGGAATATGCATGGGCATAGCATTTGTAAGGGGATTCATAGTCGGCTCCAAAAACATGGGCAACTTTCACGTAGACTTCGTCAGAACCATAACCAGAATACTGGTGCCACTATGCCTCATAGCCTCCGTGATCTTAATCATCATGGGTGTCCCACAGACTCTTAACGCTTCCACCACAGTGACCACAATACAGGGCACAACACAAACAATCCTCGTCGGACCAGTGGCTTCTCTTGATGCAATAATGCAGTTAGGCACGAACGGCGGAGGATTCTACGGAGCAAACGCCGCTCACCCCTTCATGAACCCGTCACCTTACTCGAACATATTATTGATGTCCTTGATGCTTCTTCTTCCCACA
>JBGOXQ010000052.1:0-9823 GCA_041479225.1 Bathyarchaeia archaeon | reverse complement strand
TTGCAGACGCTCTGTGCATTAGGCGCTGATATTGTTGGCTTACGCAGTGCGGCGTGCACGAGTGGCGACCGAGTCTACGGTAGAATCACCCGAGAAAAAGTACGCGAACTTCTTCAAGCCGTCAGAAGCCCAGAGTGCATGGGCAAATCCTACGTTTGAGGCGTTTCGCCATGCGAGCCCGCGGATTAAGCAGAGAAAACGTGCTGGAGAAACTAAAGCAAATTCGCGAAAAAGAAGCAAAGTATGAAAGCGGAAAAATCCTCTGCTCAATGTGCACCGCTCCCCATCCTGCGGCAAAGCTGGCTCACGACATGTTTTCCGATTCTAACCTGGGCGACTCTGGGCTTTTTCCGGGAAGCGCACAGCTAGAACGCGAAGCTGTTGCAGCGTTAAAGGAGCTTCTGCACGGCAAAAACAGCGCGGGATTCATTGTTTCAGGGGGAACTGAGGCTAACCTGCTAGCTATGTATGCGGCAAGAACCCGAGCAGACGTCAGCTATCCTGAGGTTATCCTTCCCGAATCCGCACATTTCTCTTTCACTAAAATTTGCAACATGCTCCAGCTGAAACCCGTCACGGCAAAGCTTGACGAGTCTTTTAGAGTTGACCCCTCTTCCTTGAAGCAGATCATCAACCGGAACACTATTGCCATTGTGGGAAACGCGGGTTCCGCAGAACTCGGCACGGTTGACCCGATTGACGCATTATCCAAGATTGCTGTGGACCACGGGGTTTACTTACATGTGGATGCGGCTTTCGGCGGGTTGGTGCTTCCGTTCTTGAAGGAACTGGGCTACACTGCACCTGAATTTGACTTTCAACTGGCAGGCGTGCAGTCAATAACGATCGATCCTCATAAGATGGGAATGTCTACTATCCCATCTGGCGGAATCTTATTCCGAGACA
This sequence comes from Bathyarchaeia archaeon, assembly GCA_041479225.1. Taxonomy (GTDB): domain Archaea; phylum Thermoproteota; class Bathyarchaeia; order Bathyarchaeales; family Bathycorpusculaceae; genus JADGNF01. The sequence goes on along the minus strand of JBGOXQ010000052.1, from coordinate 8,917 downwards.
GCACGCTTCTGGAGTGCATCAAGACGGAGACGCCGTACTTGACTGAGCCTTACCAATACACTTTTGTGGGCACTCGGTCGGGGGCTTCGGCTGCGGCTACGTGGGCAGTTCTTGAGTCGCTTGGACGCGAAGGCTTCAAAAAAATAGTGCGGCACTGCATGCAGTTGACTACGTTTCTGTCGGAGAAGCTCGAAGAGTTGGGCTTCGAAGTTATCCTTCGACCCACAATGAACATTGTGGCTTTCCGCGGGGCGAACACGAAGTTGCTTACGGAGAAACTGTTTCAGCGCGGCTGGTTCGTCTCGTACGTTCCACGTTTTGACTGCGTTCGCGTGGTGTTGATGCCTCATTCCACGAAGCGGAACATTCAGGGCTTCTTGAAATGCCTAACAGAACTTCAATAGTGCCATAATTGGCAGCAAAAGCTTTAAGGCAACGGCGTTTCCATCGATTCGTTGACCGGTGAGCCTTTGCGAGTTCTAGTTTACGAGCATGTTTCAGGCGGCGGATATGCAGGCAAATCCATTCCAACAAGCGTTCTATGCGAAGGCTACGCCATGCTTCGAGGAGCCGTTTCAGATTTCAAAGCAGCAGGGCACAGCGTAACTACTTTGCTTGATTCGCGGGTGGCTGCATTTAATCCTGTATTGGCAGCTGACAATGTTATTCCCATTTCATCTTGCAAAGACATTGAACTGTTTTTGCGCGCGGTAGCTGAAGAAGCAGACGCGACACTTGTGATTGCACCCGAATCAAACGGCGTGCTACAAACGCTTTTGGAAACAGTAGAAAGAACAGACACTCTCTCTTTAAACTGCAAGGCGGCCGCTATCAAAAAAGTCGCGGACAAAACCGCATTCCATGACAATATGAAAGCGTTGGAGCTAAGAGTTCCAAAAACACTTACACTAAACATGTATGAGCCCGTGGACGAAATCACATTGATTCTCAAAGAAAAATTTAGTCTTCCTTTAATCCTAAAACCCGCAGATTCCACAAGTTGTAGCGGATTAAGCGTTATTAGAAATTGGGCTGAAGTGGCTTCCGCTGTGAAGAAAATCAAGGTTGAATCGTTGTGTGAGCGGTTTGTGGCTCAAGAGTTCATTTTAGGCGTTGCTGCCAGCGTCAGCCTGATAACTGCAAACGGAAAAGCGGTGCCTGCTAGTTTGAACAAGCAAGATATAATTTTGGAAGCGCCCGATTCAACGTCAAGGTATGAAGGTGGCATGGTCCCTCTTGACAGCGCTCTTAGGACTGAGGCTTTTGCCGCAGCTGAAGAAGCGGTGATATCTTTCGAGGGTCTCCTTGGTTACGTTGGCGTCGACCTTATCCTAACCGAGAACGGACCTGTAGTCATAGAGGTTAATCCCAGATTAACGACGTCGTTTGTTGGTTTGAGGCGCGTTGCCAATTTCAATATTGCCAAAGCACTACTTGACGCCGCAGAAAAAAATCAACTCCCAGAACATGCCCAAACAAAAGGATACAGTGCCTTCTCAAAAGTGACTGTTCAGAATCCAACAGCTGAGAATTTTCAGCGGGCTTCCGAGATGGCGGAGGCTGTTTGTCCACCTTTTCCTTTGGCGAAGAACAGCATTGCTTACGCGTTTCTTTGTTGTCAAGGAGACACAGCGGAGGCTGCCTCTTTGAAGCTCAGTGAAGCTAAAGAGCGTCTGCGACGCATTAACGAAGGAGGCAAACGATAGTGGCAAATGTATTGGGCTTGGATATCGGAGGCGCCAACACCAAAGCCGCATTCGTGAAGACTGTAGACGAAAAAATTACAAAATTCAAGACGATGATGGAGTATTTTCCCTTTTGGAAACGGGACACTGAAGACCTTTGTGCCATGCTTTCAACACTTAACGGCAAGGTTGCGGGTTCAGCGAAGCTGGATTGCATCGCCTTGACAATGACCGCTGAGTTGTCAGACGTTTACCGCACAAAGCGGGAAGGCGTTAATCACATTCTTGACAGCGTCTCACGAGTCTTCGGGGACACGCCTATACTTGTAGTAACTGTTGACTCCGCTTTGGAACCTGTTCAGGCAGCTAAGACGGAGCCGTTGAAGGTGGCTGGGGCAAACTGGGCAGCGACAGGCTGGATGGTAGCCCAGCAAATCCGCAACTGCGTTGTAGTTGATGTGGGCAGCACAAGCACCAGCATAATACCCATTATAAGCAGCAAGGTGGCGGCAGCTGGCAAGACCGACTTGGAGAAGCTCATGAACGGGGAACTCGTTTATACGGGAAGCTTGCGGACAAATGTGGCTGCCACGGTTCACTCTGTTTCGCTCAGGGGAAGCGTGGCTCGGGTTTCATCTGAACTTTTTGCACAGTTAGGTGATGTTCATTTAATTCTTGGCAACCTCAAAGCTGAAGACTACACTTCTGAGACGGCTGATGGAAGAGGCAAAACCAGAGAAGAGGCGCTTGCGAGGTTGGCTCGAGTGGTCTGCGCCGATACCGAAACGTTAACTGAACAAGAAATCATCCAGATCGCCAAGTACGTTTACAAAAGTCAGGTTAAGCAAATCTCTGAAGGCTTGAGGCAAGTCTATGCTCGACTTGGAAAAGATGCGAAAGATACAGTTCCCGTGGTCGTGACGGGTCTTGGAAAGGACTTTCTTGCAAGAAAGGCAGCCCAGAAAGCTGACATAAACACGGTATTGGACATGGATAAGCTGATTCCAGGTGGCTCGGCATTGGTTTCGCCTGCTGTGGGTGCTGCTTTGATGGCGGCAACTAAGTTTGAAGGAAGAGACTTAGAGTGGAAGCTGTAATCAAGGTTGGAGGTAGCTTAACAGAGCAACCTGGCGCTTTCAGAGCTCTATGTCTATATCTGCAAGAGGTAGCCACGAAATTTTCAATTGTGGTTGTGCCTGGAGGCGGCAAATTCGCCGATGTGGTAAGGGAAATTGATGAGAAGTTCCATCTGTCATCCGCCGTGTCGCACCGGTTGGCGATTCTGGCGATGGACCTGTATGGCTTGGTCCTAACGCAAATCGTTCCTAATGCCATGGCTTTTGATGTGCTGGAGGATGCATGGCGTATTTTGGAGGCGAAAAAGGTGCCTGTTTTTTTGCCGTCGAAGCTGATGCTTGCGGATGATCCGTTTGAGGCTTCTTGGGATGTCACTTCAGACTCCATAGCCGCGTACATAGCGTTCAAGCTGCGGGCTGGCAAGCTGGTTTTGGTCACTGATGTGGACGGAGTTTTCACGAAGGACCCAAAGAAGAACGCAGATGCCAAGTTGATTAGTAAAGTTTCACCGCATGAATTACTTGTCCGTGCTGAGCGAACTTCCGTGGACAGGTTTTTGCCTAAATTTTTATCTCAGCATGCTTTGGAATGCTATATTGTGAACGGTTTGTATCCTGAGCGGGTTGGTGCTGTTTTATCGGGGCAAAGAACCATTGGCACGCAAATAACCGACATCGAGGTCAAGTGAAAAAAAGATAAAAGCACATGTTGAATATTAGTTGATAGAAGGTGTGGTTTTGACGGAACACAAGATTTCTCAGGTGGCAATTGTTAAAGGTGAACGTGGGCATGACCCCGTTTTCAAAGCACTCGACCTAATAGATTACAAAACTGCTTTTTCAGGCGTAAGCCGTGTCCTCATAAAAGTCAACTTCATCGTTGACAAAACGTGGGACACAGGGGCAACCACAGACCCGATTATGGTGGAAGCCATCATAAAGAAGCTGCAAGAACTTCCTGTCACAATTAACGTGGTGGAGTCAGATGCAACCATGACGAACGCCGACAAAGCTTACAAGGCAACAGGCATGAAAGAAATGTGTGAACGCAACGACGTGGAATTCATCAACCTGCGGCACGTGAAAGAACGCGTCAAAATCTCCATACCAGACGGCATGACCCTGCAGAGCATAACTGTCCCGCGTATCGTCATGGAATCCGCGATAGTTAGCGCTCCAAAACTTAAGACGCATTCGGCTACAACCGTGACGCTGGGCATGAAGAACTTGTTTGGGCTGTTGCCAGACAAATTCAAAGCTAAATTCCATGCGAAAGGCATAAGCAAAGTTGTTGTCGACATAAACACCGTCATCAAACCAGCGTTGACAGTTATCGACGGCTTCGTAGCTATGGAAGGCAGCGGTCCAGTAGATGGGACTCCCGTGCCGATGAACGTTATAATTGCGGGGAAAAATGTTGTCGCCACCGACGCTGTTGCCTGCGGAGTCATGGGCATCGACCCGCACAGCGTCTTGCACATTCGAAAAGCGCTTGAGAAAGGTTTAGGAAGCATAGAGGGCACGGAGATTTTAGGCGAAAAAATGGAAAATGTGTCGCGCCACTTCAAAAGACCCTGAGACCACAATGTTGGAAGCTTAAACTGCGGAAAGACGGGTAATCGCCATTATAGTAATAGTTTTTCTTTAGTTAAAGCCAATTCATCATCTATGTATCTTTGATTGTAGAGCTTTCGTACTCTTAGGCTTTTTGCGGAGCCTTTTGTGGTTTCTTTTTGAGTGATTTCGATTTCTCCGTCGAAGAGGCTTATGATGGCGCGGGCTTCTTCAGGCGGATGCATCTGCGGATCGATAACTGCTAAAGTGGTGAAGCCTTTTGATTTCAGGTTTGGAAGAAGAGCGCTTAACCATTTTCTTGTGATTATGGCGTTGTGCTGCAGCAAAACATCTGATAGCATTTCGATGCAGATTCTCTTTGGGCTTGTCGCTGACGCGTTTAGTGTGCGGAAAGCCTTCGTTAATGCGATGTCGATTTCCGTTAGGCTTTCTATGCCTTTTAGCTTGAAGACGTTCGGCGAGTTTTGTATGACCGTGTCTGCCTGAGGATTGCAGACGAAAAGATAAAAGTTCGATAAATATTGTTCTGCCGGAGCCTTGCCGTTGTTTGGTTCTGTTGTAATGTAGAATGTGATTTCTCCTGTTTTGGCTCCAGCGTCTAGGAATTTTCTGATTAGAAGCTCTCGTTCGTCGATAGAAGGTGAAGTTAATACTACCGCGTAGTTTTCGGGGATGCCTCCGAAAAGTAACTTGTCGAGTTCAGCGGAGCCTGTGGATACTCTGCCTGGAACAACTTCAAACGCAGGCTGCGCTGATTGCACTACTATGCGGACTGGTTTGGGCAAGCAAGTTTTAGTCTCTCCCAAGTCATCAACATAGATAACCCGCGGGTTTAAGTTGAAAGTGCCCTGCTTCGTTGCTTGGATAGTTAGAGTGATTGCTTCGTCTCGGAATGGGTTAATCCCTTTTTTCTCCATGTCAATGGAGCCTTGCTGCACGTTGAAATGGGGCAGTGTAGCGGTGACTTTGAAATCGGCAGGAACCAAACCTTCAACCCTGGCCAACACGCCAGGATTCTTAGCAACGTTAACTATGTCTAGGCGCATGTTGAATTCTTTGCCTACCTCAGCCTTCGCGGGTGCCGTGAGGTGTCCTTGAATGTCAGAATGCACAAATCGCTTTTCAAGACCGTCCATTATTTTCTTGGCTTCTTCAAACTGCATCTTTGCATCTGCGAACCGCCCCTGCTGCAAAAGAGACCAACCATAACTTCGTCTTAGCGCCGCAGAAATTACGATTGGGGGTCCTACTTTCCAGTTAGTTTCTAGAGTCTCTTCAAAAAACTGGTTGGCTTCCTTCCACTGACCCTTTGACGAAAAGAAAACGGCTTTACTCCCCAAAAAAGCTGCGTATACAAAAAAAACAAGTGTGGCACCCGTTTCATCGAGCTCATCGAGCAGCTTTACCATTTTCTTGTAGTACTTTTCTGCCAGTTCCATTTCCCCCAGAATTGCGTATGTTAAAATGAGATTCGAATAATTGAGGGATAACGCAAAATAGGAGTCTGTTTCTTCAGCGCATTCTGCGCCTTTCAAGCCTTCGACGACCGCGGCTTTGAGGTCCCGTCTAAACTCACGCAAAGCACCGGAAAGTAGGCTTCCCAGAAAGAACTTAATTTTCGCTTTTGTTCCAAATTCTCGCATGGACTCAAACGACAAACCTGAAAACATCTTGTCCGCGGCTCTAGTCCCAAGTAGGCTTCCCTTCATCGCGTATCCCATACTTTCCTCCCAAGCTCGACTGATAGGGTCACTTACCTTCTCGGCTATATGAAAGGATTCTACATTGCTTTCTTGGGCTTCTTTCAAAAGTCCGCAGGAGAGAAAAACCATATCCAAAAGGGTGTGTGCGTAATGTTGTCTGTTTAGATTTCTCATATACTCACTCAGGGCGCATGAGCGCAGTGCCGCGGCAAGAGCATTTTCCAGTTGCCCATTAAACTGATACGCCCAAGTCATTTCAGCCAGTGTGTCAGCCACATCTGGAAGCGAATACTCCTCTTCAAAAACCCTTAACGCTTCTTCAAAATATAGAAGGGCTTCTTTGGGTTTTCCTCCGAATACTATTACCATTCCTTTGAGCAAGTGCACTCGGGCATTTTCCAAGCGGTCAAGCTGTGGATTTTCCACAGCTTTGCTTGCTATTTCCTGCGCACGTGACAGGTTTCCTTGTATCAAAGACGCATACATTGCTTTTCTTAAGGCTCTCAATTTTATCAAGCCAGAGTCGGCGGAGATGCTAAGCTGTTCAAACACTTTTACTGCTTCCCCGCATCGCGCTCTGGCAAAAAGACCGTCGCCAAGACCTTCTAAGGCAATTGTCCTCTCATTGGCGTACTCTGTAGCCTCTGCAGTGACATCCAACACATATCTAAAGTGTTTAATTGCTTCTGCGCCGCAGAATAATGCAAGTGCCTCCTCGCCTGCAGCTAACGCGTATTTCACCGCTTTCTCTCTGTTGCCAGCCTGAGCATAATGATACGCGAGGTCACCAACCGGCAGTTTCTCGCCTTTCCAGGTAGCTTCTATTTTCTCTGCAACCCGACCGTGATATGCCTTTCTTAATGGCGGAGGAATCTCTTCATAGACTGCATCTCGAGACTTCGCATGGTCAAACCTGTAAATACCTCCTTCACAAGCGACCAGCGACGAAGACTGCGCAATAGCGCTTAGTGTTTCAAGCACTTCAAAGCTATCTTGACCCAGCACCGCTCCAAGCAGTTCAGGGTCAAACTTTGAACCTATCACGGAGGCTAAGTCGAGGATTTTTCTCTGATTAGGCTTCAAACTGCCTACTCTTCGCAGAATTATGTCCTTAATCTTGGTTGGAATCCCTATCTCATCAGTTGCAAGACGCCATCGATTATTTTCTAAAACAAGGCTTCCTTTCTCAGACAACATTCTTAAGGATTCAACAACAAAAAGCGAGTTTCCCTGACTTTCACTCGTCAGCTTTTCGGCAAGCTCTGATTGAATGCGTCCCCCAACCATGTTTTCAGCCAATAAAGAAACATCAGTCCGGTCGAGGCTTGGCAATTTGACTTCTCTGAAAAGGTCCTCTCTTCCCATCAAACGCAAGGTTTCAACGAGCGGGTGAGGGTGCCCTTCAGCATCTGGGCTGAGGTCTTCACTTCTAAAAGTTGCTAAGACAAGAACTCTTCGGGAGGCAATAAAACGTGAAATGTAATGCAGCAGAGCTAGAGAGGCTGAATCAGCCCAGTGCACATCATCAATAAACAAAACTGTGGGTCTATCCGCAGAAATGTTAAGCAAAGCTTTGGTCACAGCTGCAAAAGTTTGGTCTTTCAAAGCCTGAGGGGAGATATACCCAGGTATCCCTGTTGATCCGGCTTTTGCTGGTCCCTTAAACCAAGCGTTCAGTTCCAAGTCCTCATTGCTAAACCGCCCCCTATCTTCTGAACCAGCTTGGACTGAACTTTGTTGGGGACTGGCGGAATCGTTTTTCTCGCTAAGGGTTGAATAGTAAGCGCTAAAAGCCTCTATAAAGGGGAAATACGGAACGTCAGCGTTGCTGAGACACCACCCAGTCAGCACCGCGATTTCATTTTTCTGCCGCGCCGAGCACAAAAACTCTTTTACTAATCTTGTCTTTCCAGTTCCAGCTTCGCCTGAAACAAAAACGGTTGTCCCTTTCCCTTCAACTGCTAATTTCAAGTAGTGCTGCAACTCTTCAAGTTCACGTTCTCTGCCAACCAGAACTGGCTCAGCCAAAACCCCAACCTTCAAACTCACCGACACCACCACGTTCGCGCTCCTTCTCTTTCCTGCAGCTTTTCAAATATAGCAACAAGCACAGAAAAGCTTTTTGATTAATCATCCAACCCTGAGCAAAACAATGGAAAACATAGAAACAAACAGCATCCAGCACAGATTCAAAACAGCCAATTCCTGCTTTATATAAGGGGGCTATAGTCTTTTCCGAGCAGCTAGTCAACAAGATTAGTTAAGTTCAAATCAACACTCCAGTTAATTCTATTAATGGACCTTTTAGATAAAAAATCGCAAATCAGAAAATAGTTTCTGGACAATAAGAAAAAAAATTAAGGAAATAGGAAGTTAAATTTTCTTCTTCTCAAGGACTTGTCGGAAAGTTTTGTCGCAACACTCAAACAAACCTATCGTAAGTTGTGTTCTCTTTCCAGCCTTGTCTGGTTTGCCAGCCATCTTCCAGCTTTTCTTCGCGTTTTTAACTTCTTTTCCGCAATTCGGGCATTTCGCCATAATTTCCCTCCGCTCATCGTTATGTATGGTCTCAGCATAAAACGTTTTCCATTCATACAGCTTTATTACCTAAGAAATGAAGAAAAAACGCAAAAGGAGTTCTTTAATTATGCTTGAATGGGCTTCTCTGCCTACTGCTTTTTCTCTTCCGCTTCCATTATCGAAGCAAAGGGAACGTTGATTTTGAGGAACTCTTCCAGCACATTATCGCGGTTTTCTCGATCAACAACAAAAACTGCGCTTCCATATTCTGAACAGCAATAGCACGACCTACCTGCACTACAGCTGAAGAATTTTCTCTGCGGCTTCCCGATAAACCTGCAAGTCAGCCTCAGAAAAC
>JBGOXQ010000051.1:0-9835 GCA_041479225.1 Bathyarchaeia archaeon | reverse complement strand
TATTCCTTAATTGGTCACGCGTGAAGATCCGCGGGAAGGATTTGTATGTCATTACATGAAGCTATCTTATACGAAAAGCAACCCGAGAACAAGGTGAAGTGCTCCTTGTGCGCTCGGCGATGCCTCATAAGCGACGGCGCCTCAGGCTTCTGCTTAGTAAGGAAAAACGAAGGCGGCGCTCTCTTCAGCCTTAACTACGGAAAAGCTGTTTCCGCATGTGTTGACCCCATAAGCAAGAAGCCGCTTTCACACTTCAATCCTGGCGCACAGGTCATGTCCATCGCCGCGGCGGGATGCAATTTCCGCTGTCAATTCTGCGACAACTGGATGATCAGCCAAGAAAAAGAAGTGGCAGGCAAAAACTTCCCACCTGCATCTGTTGTGAAGACCGCGCAGGAGAAGAACTGCCAAGGAATAAGCTACACATACACTGAACCGACGATTTACATGGAGTACGCACGAGACACCGCCGAAATCGCACATGTAATGGGTCTCTTCAACACCTTCGTCACGAACGGATATATGACGCCTGAAGCAGTCAGAACCATTGCGCCGTATCTGGATGCAGCTACGGTGGATTTCAAGGCTGGCGGCGACCCTGACTTCTACAAGAGCGTTTCCGCCGTGCCAAGCGTCACCCCCATCTACGAAGCATTAAAAGAGCTGAAAGTTCACGGCGTTCACATAGAACTCACAAACCTGATTGTTCCTAAAACAGGCGATTCAATGGAAAGAATAAGGGATATGGCTCTCTGGATAAAGAATTACTTGGGCAAAGACACGCCGTTTCATCTGCTGCGTTTCCACCCAGACTACAAGATGACGACGACGCCCGCCACACCGCTAGAAACGCTCGAGAAGGCATACATGCTCTGCAAAGAGTTAGGCTTAAACTATACGTATCTAGGCAACGTGCCTGGGCACCCTGCAGAGAATACCTACTGCCCCAACTGCAATGAACTTGTGATTAAGCGGTTCAGTTTCGAAATAACGAAATGGAACTTGACGCAGGACATGCGTTGCCCCGTATGCGGCGAAGCAATCCCAATCAAAGGAAAACTACATGTAACGGGCTCCAAGGTTCCGTACGGTCTGTTCTAGAATTAACAAGCAATCAAACTACTCTCCAAAAATAACTCAAGTATCAGCCGTCGTTTTTGGACGGACGTTGCCAGAAGGTCTACACGGAACCATCGGGAGAACGGGTCTTTCAGAAACGCAGCCTATCCACATACACCGCTCTACAGCTCCTTTTACAAACGCACTCAAAACGCATCTCAACCCACACAACCAAAGATAACAACAGCAAAATCCCAAAAGAACACACAACCCCCAACATGTGCGCCTCAGCAAATGTCGAGACTATAAATAAGGGGGGTATAGTCTTTTCCGAGCAATAGAGTGGACAAAACTGGGCGCAATCTGCCTTTTCAGCGGCTAAAGTCTTAAATACGCTACTATTGTAAACCTTTTATTTCACATACAGTAAAACAGAAGATGGTAATGTGGAACCTCTCACAAAACGCTCTGTTCAACTCCTCAAAATGCTCTACGACAAAGGCAAATCAACCAGCATCTATACTCTTAAAGTGAAACAGGACGAACTCTCCAAGCAGCTAGGCATAAGCCGCCAAGCTCTAAACGTGCACCTTCGCAAGCTCAAAACCACAGGCTACATCCGCACAGGCAGAGGATTCATAGACGTCACCGAAAAAGGGCTAAACGCCCTAGGCGTATCAACCACACCAGCCTTCATACTCATCAAAATCTTACCTGTGAAACGGATAGAAGTCTACGAGAAAATCCGCGAACTCGCCATCGCAAGAGCTTTCCGCATCGCAGGCGACGTAGATGCACTTATTATGGTGGAAAGGGAAAACATGGATGAAACCCTCAAAAAACTTTACACCGTAGACGGCATCCAAGACACACGCAGCTACGTCACCATTGAAGTTATAAAGTAGCAAACTAACCCCTAAATTGGGAGAACGCGGTTTTTTGAAACTCTACGAGTACGAAGCAAAAAGCCTGCTTGCACAATACGGAATACCCATCCCAAAAGGTGAACCTGCCACAACCAGCCAGCAAGCAAGAGAAACAGCCGAAATAATTGGTTTACCAGTCGCCGTTAAAGCTCAAGTTCTGGTCGCAGGAAGAGGAAAAGCAGGCGGAATCCTCTTCGCCGAAACAGCCCAAGAAACAGAAAACGCAGCGCAGAAACTCTTGAACAGCCAAATAAAGGGAATACCCGTAACAATAGTCTTAATCGAGCAAAAAGTCTCCATCAAAAAAGAACTGTACTTCGGCATAACCGTGGAAAGACTCAACCGCTGCTACGTCACAGTAGCCTCTTCCATAGGCGGCATGGAAATCGAAGAAGTCGCTGCACAATCACCCGAAGCAATCCAGAAAACCCTCATAAACCCCCAATGGGGTTTTCGCCCTTTCCATGCAAGGCAAATCGCTGCTACGTTAGGGTACAGCGGCAACCAACTGCTTAAGCTATCAAGAATTCTGGAAGCCCTCTATCAAGCAGGCATGGAAAACGATGCGGAACTGATTGAGCTGAACCCTCTCGCAGAAACCGAAGACGGCGACTTCGTTGCGGCAGATGCACGACTCATAATCGACGACAACGCCCTCTTCAGGCACACCGAGTACAAGAAGAAACAGCTAGAAGAACAACGAGAACTCAACCCACAAGAAGCCCAAGCGCTCAGAAGCGACTTGAACTACGTAAAACTCGACGGCAACATAGGCGTAGTCGGCAACGGCGCAGGCCTCGTCATGGCAACCATGGACATGATAAACCTATACGGCGGAAAACCCGCCAATTTTCTGGACATGGGCGGTGGTGCTCCGCCCGAAAGAATAGAAGCAGCACTCAGGCTTGTCCTGTCTGACCCACAAGTGAAAGTGTTGTTTGTCAACATTCTCGGCGGCATAACTCTGTGCGATGAAGTGGCACTCGGCATACTCCAAGCGAAGGAGCAGCTTAAGGCTTCAGCGCCGTTGGTGATTAGGCTGGTAGGCACAAACGAAGCAGAAGGCAAACGCATCTTGTTAAAAGCCAAGATTCCAGTCTTCGACAGCATGGAAGAAGCTGCAGAAAAGGCAGTTGAATTCACCCGAAAGGAGGCAAAAGCCAAACGGGAATAATACTCAATGCAGACACGAGAGTCCTTGTTCAGGGGATAACTGGTAATCAGGGAAGCTTCCACACTAAGCTCATGCTTGATTACGGCACAAAGATTGTTTCGGGAACAAGCCCAGGTAAAGGCGGAAACACAGTTCACAGAGTTCCCGTTTATGACACCGTTGCCGAAGCGCAGAAGAAGCACCGAGCAAACGCTTCGATTATCTTTGTGCCAGCACCATTTGCGGTGGATGCTGCACTGGAAGCGTTAGAAAGCAATATAAAAACAGTAGTCATAATCACGGAGCATGTGCCCGTGAAGGATTCCGTGATGCTGATGGCTTATGCTAAACAGGCTGAAGCCGTAATTATCGGTCCGAACACGCCTGGAATTATCGTACTTGGAAAGTGCAAGCTGGGAATTTTGCCGCCGCAAGTGTTTACACGTGGAGCTGTGGGTTTGGCTTCGCGGAGTGGCACGTTGACTTATGAGATAGCTGCGGGCTTAACGAGGCAGGGTCTGGGACAGAGTGTGTGTCTGGGGCTTGGCGGTGACGACGTAACGGGTTTGAATTTTATTGATGCGTTGAAGATGTTCCGAGATGATGCAGAGACGAAAGCTGTGGTGTTGGTTGGCGAAATCGGGGGAAACATCGAAGAGCTAGCGGCAGAATACATTGTGAAGGAGAGTTATCCAAAGCCTGTGGTTGCTTACATAGCTGGGCGTTTTGCTCCTGTGGAGAAGCGCATGGGGCATGCTGGAGCCATAATTATGGGAAAATCAGGTACGGCGGAAAGCAAAATCGAAGCTTTTAAAGCGGCAGGTGTGCGTGTGGCTGAGAAGCCAGGTGATGTGGCGAAGCTGCTGGCAGAAGTTGTGTTTCGCTGAGCTGGTTTTGTTTTTGGAGGCAAAAAGTATATCTTTGTCTGAAGCGTCTGAATGTTAGCCCGAAAAGAAGGTCACTAAATGCCGATATTAGATCCTGTTAAAAAAGCGATTGCGCAGAAAGCTAGGTTGCACATGAAGATTTGCAGGGATTGCGGGTCGAGAAATGCTGCGACTGCGACGAAATGCCGAAAGTGCCACAGCAAGAATTTGCGGTGGAAGAAGAGAGAACTGGTAAAGTAGTTGTGTTTCTTTTCTTGTTTGTGAACGGTGAGTGTGAACTATTGGAAACACAAATTGATAGTTTTTGGTGACTTCCTGTTATTTTTGGTTGTTGCTGTTGTGGGTTTGAGATTTGCTGATCTATTGCTCGGTGCAGACTATAACCCCCTTATTTAAGGCAGGAATGTGCTGTTTTGAATCTGTGCTAAAGGGTGGGGTTTTCTTGGTTTTCTTTGGTTTGCCTGAGCTTTGGGTGATTAATCAAAAGGCTTTTCAGCGCTTGCGCTTATATTTGATTGGGTTTGGAGAACGAGGCTTTCCTGCATGAAAACGTGCACTGGGTGGTGCTGAGTTGAAGGCGAGTGTTCTGGCTGAACCAGTTCTGGTCGGCAGAGAACGCGAACTTGAAGAACTCAATTCGTTTCTGAATTCGACGCTTGAAGGTAAAGGGAAAACCGTTTTTATTTCAGGCGAAGCAGGCAGCGGAAAATCCAGGCTGGCACATGAATTTCTAAACCTATCCAAACAGAAGGGCATTGGAGTGATGGCAGGCTGGTGCCTCAGCGACGCCGCAGCCCCGTACTTCCCGTTCGTCGAAGCCTTCAACACCTACTTCGCCTCAATCGAGCAAGAAGAACCCGCAAGCATGCAGAAGCCAGGAGAACCATTGAGCCTTTCAGAAGCCGCCCAAATAGTGAACGAGGAACGCGGAGTAACCGCGTGGCTCACTGGACCAAAAGCGGTTGAAAAACCTGGCAAGCCACAAGTCATTTCGCCACAGGTTTGGAAAGACCAGGTTTTCGCGGGCGTCGCCAAAACCCTCCATGCGATAGCTGCTCAGAACCCAATTATCCTGTTCATCGAGGACATCCACTGGGCAGATTCAGCATCGCTTGCGTTGCTCCACTACGTTGCACGAGCTGTAGACAATTCTGAAAGAATCCTAGTACTGGCAACATTCCGAAGCGAGGAACTAACCGCTGATATCGAAGGGCACCCGCACCCGCTGGCTGAAACACTCCGCATGATGAGGCGCGAAGACCTATTCACAGAAATCAACCTGTCAAACCTGACTTCAACTGATGTCACAAGAATTGCAGAAAACATGGTTGGTGGCTCTGTGGACTCGGCGCTTGCCAATAGACTGTCTAAAGAGAGCCAGGGCAATGTGCTTTTCGTTGTTGAATCGCTCAGAATGCTTGCTGAACGGAAAAGCTTAGTTCAAGAGAACAACCAGTGGCGGCTAGCAGTCGACGAATTAGGTATACCCTCAAAAATCAAGGACATAATCCTGCGTAGACTGGCTATACTAAAGTACAATCAGAGAAGGGTACTGGATGCAGCTTCCGTTATAGGCGAAAAATTCGATGTGGAACTTCTCAGTACCGTGCTTGGGCAAGACAGCCTGGAAATTCTTGAAACACTAAACATCGTTGCCCAGTCAACTTCCCTCGTCTGCGTCGAAGGCAACTTTTACAGGTTTGACCACGCAAAATCGCGGGAAGCACTGTACGAAGAGATTTCGCTTCCCCTTAAACGAGGATACCATGCTCGAATCGCGGAACGCATGGAAAAAACAAGCAAGGACGGAAAGTTGCCGTTTGCAGATTTGGCGTACCATTACGCTCAAGCTGGAAACGACGAAAAAGCTCTTAATTATGCGCTGGAAGCGGGCAAGGATGCATTGGAGAAGTTCAGCAACTCACAAGCCATCAACCACTTCGCCTACGTGTTGCAAGCTATAGGCGACGACCCGAACCGTACGCAAGAAAGGATGATTGCTCTAGAGGGGCTGGGCGATGCTTATACAGTTAACAATACTTTCTCGGAAGCAATGAAAACTTTCGAGCAGCTCAGTAACGCCGCTACAGGCATTCTAAGATTGAGAGCCATGAGAAAAGCCCTGAGGGCAGCTTTCCTCCAAGGAAACGTTCCCCGGATGACTGAACTAATAGCCAAAGCGGAAGAATACATGCCTCTTGACCGCTTAGAAGCCGCACGCATTTACCAACTTAAATCAGGGCTTTTTGGGTTAAGAGGTCAACTTGTTCCCGCCATGGAAAACGGGGAAAAAGCCATCAGAATTATCGAGGAAGAGTACTCTCTCCCAGACGCGGCTATGACACTCGCTGGACGGGGTTTTGGAAAAGCCCTGCACGGGGAATTAGAAGAAGGATTGGCTAGCGGATTGTTTGCCGTTGCATTTTTCGGAGAGATGGGAGATTTGCGCCAGCAAATGTTCACGTACTACGAAGTAGGTTCAACCTTTGGCTTATGCGGTCTCTTTCCAGAAGAACTGAAAATTTGTGAAAAAGCCTTAGAAATTGAAGAAAAGATGAAGCTTGGCGACCTTCGTGGTCTGGCGCAGATGTATTGGCAGTTAGCTATGGCGCTTGAGTCTCAAGATCTCGAACAAGCATTATCCAAGAGTTTGAAGGCTCTGGAATATGCGGAAAAGACTGATTCAGCCTCGGTCCAGGGAATGGTCTACGGGCGCCTAGTAATAGAGTATGTACAGAAAGAGGACCCAAAGTCGGCGGAAAAGTATTTTGAGAAACTTATGAAACTTCCGCCCCAATCGCTTCTAAGCGGATGGGTAGGGCTTTCGTTGGTTAAGGCTTTTTACTTCGCAAGCAAAAAGGACTGGCAAGAATCTATGCTGCACTTCAAGGAACACTTCGAGTTCATCAAAACTTGGCGGGGTTCAAGTGGACTAGGAAGCCCCGCTGTTGAAGCAGGAGCAAAATCCGCATATGCTTGGGCGCTCTCCAAGCAGGGGCTGGAGGAAGAAGCAGCAGCAACGGTGCAAGAGGCATCCAAACTCCTCGCAAACGCACAGAAGCGATTTGAACACGCAAACGTGCACACGAGTCTAATGGCAACCACAAGAGTCACAGTGGGACAGCCCTTCGACGTTCGAATAGATTTAATCAATGTTTCAAGAGGCAGCGCCTCACTCGCCAACATTCAGGATATACTGCCTCAAGAATTCCAAGTTACCTCTTCTCAGCCAGAAATCCTCAGAGACGGTTCTTCAATTCAGTTGAAAGAGAGCAAACTTGAACCGTTCACCGTCAAAACCGTCAAGTTAACTTTGCAGGCGACCAAGGCAGGCACTTTTAGCCTCAATCCCCAAGCCGTTTACGTCGATGATTTGGGGCAAACCAAAACAAGCACACCCAGACCAATCACCATAACCGTCAAACCTGCGGAGCCCACCTATGAGGCATTGCCTGGTCGCGTAACCACAGGCTCATCTGAACTTGACCGTCTCCTCTTAGGAGGCATACCACAAAACTACGCAGTTATGCTGGCAGCGCCTTCCATCGATGAGAGAGCGCTAATTGTCAAAAAGTTTCTTGAGGCAGGAGCCAACGCAGGCGAAACAACCTTCTACGTCACCACTGAAACTGGAGACGCAAAGGCTTTGGCTGAAGAACACACGTCGAACTTCATCCTTTTCGTCTGCAACATCCAAGCCAACGCCATGATCCAGGACCTGCCTAACGTTTTCAAACTGAAAGGCATAGAGAACCTGACCGATATTGACATTGCGTTGACGAAAGCTTTTCGCATGCTGAAGCCGTCAGCCGCGGGTTCGAGGAGAATCTGCATAGATATCGTGTCCGACGTTCTGCTGCAGCATCATGCTGTAAACACTCGGAAATGGTTAAGTGGGCTCCTTGCAGACCTGCGCGCGAGAGGTTTCACCACGCTTGTGATTGTCAACCCCAAAATGCACCAACCTGAAGAAGTTCAGGCGATTCTCGGCTCGTTTGAAGGAGAAATAATCATTGCCGAGAAAGAAACTCCGAAGGGTCTCCAGCAAGTTCTAAGAATCAGAAAACTCTACAACCAGAAGTATCTGGAAAGCGAGTTGACTCTAAACTGATAATCAAAAGCCTTTTCAGCGTTTGCTTGTATATTTGAAAAGGTGCTGGTGGCTGCAAGGTTGAAGGCGGGAGTTTTAGCCGAGCCAGTTCTAGTCGGCAGAGAACACGAACTTGAAGAGCTGATGCGCTATCTGGATTCGGCTTTCGATGGAAAGGGAACCACCGTTTTTGTTTCAGGCGAAGCAGGGTCTGGAAAAACAAGACTAATCAATGAATTCTTGAGCACTTTGAAGGAAAAAGAAGTTGTCGTGCTGTCCAGTTGGTGCCTCAGCGACGTAGCAGTTCCCTATTTTCCATTCATGGGAGCATTCAACGCCTATTTCTCAGCCAAAAAAAGCGAAGAAGAATCCACAAGCCGGCAACCATCCAGAATTCCTTCAGAGCAAACTGAAGATGAGGAAGCAGAAATCAAGGCTTGGCTAGCTGGACCAAAACAAGCCGAAAAATCTGGGAAACTTCAAAATCAGACGCCTCAAGCGTGGAAAGACCTCGCGGTCGCAGCCGTTACGAAGGCGTTGCTTTCTATCTCCGTCAAGAAAACCATAATCCTATTCATAGACGACTTACAATGGGCAGACTCCGCCTCGCTATCGCTACTCCACTACATCTCACGTTACATAAGCACAGCGCGAGTTCTCATTTTGGCTACCTACCGAAGCGAAGAACTAATCCCAGACGCAGAAGGACGTCCACACCCACTTCTTGAAACCCTGCGCTTGATGAGTCGCGAGGGTCAATTCACAGAGATTAAGTTGCCACATCTCGACCAAGCCAATATAGCTGCTCTCGCTCAAAAAATGGTTGGAGGCAGCCTTCACTCAGAACTTGCTGATAGGCTCGTTGAAGAAAGCGGAGGGAACCCCCTCTTTGTTGTTGAATCTTTAAGAATGCTTTCTGAGCATGGAAGCTTAATTCAAGATAGAGGACAATGGCGACTTTCAATTGACGAGGTAGGGATTCCCGCCAAAATCAAAGACATTATCCTGCGAAGAGTAAGCATGCTGAAGCCCAACCAACGGAGAATCCTTGATTTAGCTTCCGTGATAGGAGAAAAGTTTGATGTTGAACTGCTCGGAGCAGTCCTCGGGCAGGACAGCCTTGAAGTTCTTGAAACTCTTAATGCTGTGGCGCAGTCATCATCGCTGGTATGCTCTGAAGGAAGCATCTACGAGTTCGACCACGCAAAATCCCGAGAAGCCATCTACGAAGAGATTTCTCCCCCTCTGAAAAAGGGATACCACGAAAGAATCGCAGAGAAACTGGAAGCAAGAAGCAAGGGCACCAAGGGTTTACCCATCAACGATTTGGCTTATCACTACGCTCAGGCTGAAAATAAAGAAAAAGCCATTAAGTACGCTTTGGCTGCAGGCGAAGACGCACTCGCACGATTCAGCAACTCAGAAGCCACAAAACAATTCACATATGTACTAAACGTCGTCGCAGAAACTCCAGAGCACGCTAATGAGAGAACGACAGCTCTAGAAGGTCTCGGGGACGCACTCAGCGCTAGCGGTCTTGTTGTAGAAGCAATGAAAACGTTTGAGCAACTCAGCAGCACAGCTGAATCTGGCGTGGTGAAACTGCAAGCCTTGAGAAAAGCAATGTTTTGTTCTTGGTGGGCAGGAGACCGTGTGCACTCGCTGGAGTTGGGAAGCCAAGCCGAGAAATATGCACAGTATGATCGTCTGGAGTATGCTC
>JBGOXQ010000050.1:0-9851 GCA_041479225.1 Bathyarchaeia archaeon | reverse complement strand
AGACGCGCTTTTTGAAGTAGGTTCAGCATTCACCACAAACGGCATCTCATTATGCTACACAACCGTGACCATGGGCATAGGCTACAAGTGGCTGATGATAGTTGCCATGACCATTGGCCGAGTAGAAATCATGACAATCGTAATCGCGCTGTTCTCAATCAGAAAAAAAGAAGCAACGGCACAAAAACAATAAAAGCCCATTTAACGACTAGTTAAAGTGAGGCGTTTTTCAGTATTGTCAAACGGCAGCAGCCTTTTCAAACATAACCCTGATTCAAAAGAAGCCCTCCTCGTGTTCCCAGGCAAATACCGCGCACCTGATCCCCAGGTTCCCCTTGCCCTCTTGCATATAGCCAGTTCACTTCAGCAGCAAGAGTTCAAAGTCCGCATCCTCGACATGCGAACCGAAAACTACACAAACTTCGAAATAGGAAACCCCGTTTTCGTAGGCATAAGCTGCATGAGCGGACTCCAAATTCGCTACGGACTTGAGTTCGCACGAAAAACACGCACAGAAAACCCGTTGGTGCCTATTGTTTGGGGAGGAGTGCACCCTACGCTATTGCCCGAGCAGACAGTTGCAAACGAGTATGTGGATATTGTCGTTCGCGGCGAAGGCGAGTTAATAATCGCGGAGTTAGCGAACAATTTGGCTAACGGCGAATCACTAAACGATGTGGCGGGCATAACCTACAAAGCGGAAGGCACTGTAAAAAGCAACCCTGACGGACAAGTAATTGATTTAGATGCTATACCAGTGGATTTGCCTTTTAACCTGCTTCAATTGGACAAGTATCCTTCGCTGAAGTCTGGGCGCTTCCACATCCAAACCAGCAGAGGATGCCCTCACAGATGTGGATTCTGCTACAACTCAATTTTTAACAAACGCAAGTGGCGTGGCAAAAGCTCTCAGAGAGTTATTGACGAAATCGAGCACATCCTGCACAAGTTCCCAAACGTGAAAATCATAGACCCAATTGACGACAACTTCTTCGTTGACAAGAAACGCGTCGAAGACATATGCCACGGAATCATAAACCGCAAACTCAACGTGGCTTGGCGCGCAAATTGCCGATTCGACTACATGTACACGTATGAGAAAGACTTCCTCAGCCTCCTAACAGAGGCAGGGTGTGTTGAGTTGGATTTTGGGGGCGAAACAGGTTCCGACCGTCTTCAACGGCTAATATGCAAGGATGTGACTGCGGAGCAGATGGTTCAGTCGGTGGCGAATCTGAAGCGGTGGGCTCCGTCTATCGAGCCTTACGTTTCTTGGATGAGTGGTCTTCCAACGGAGACTGATGAGGATTTGAATGCAACCTTTGACTTGATGGACCGAATGTCTCAGGTTAACCCGAAGACTCAGCACTACGGAATTTTTGTTTACACGCCTTTCCCTAGTCCAGTCATTGAGCAGTTGCCGCCTGAATTTCAGCCGCCTAAATCGCTTGAAGAGTGGGGAGATATTGACGTTTTTCATTTTAAGCCGCCTTGGCATGGCAAGAAGCAAGTGGAGAAGCTGCATGCTATTTCCGCTGTGACGAGGCTTGCGTTTTTCCCTGAAGCCCGAATTAAAGAGCGCGGATTATCCTTCAAAATCGCGTACGGCGCTATGAACAGGATTGCGAAGTATCGCTGGAGACACAGGTATTTTGGTTTGCCCTTGGAGCTGAAGCTGGTTAATGCTTCGGCTAAAAAGCTCAAAGGATACCTCTAAAAACCAATAACAGCACCTCTTCATTCGCCTACTCGCATTCAAACGGCAAACTTTAAGGACCGCCAAAAAATTATGATTCTGAAGTGAAACTTACATGATAGAAATCACTGACCAAAGCGAACTCAACAAGCAATTAGCACAAAACAAACAAGTTTTTACGTTGTTCTTCGCATCTTGGTGTCCTTTCTGCAGAAGCTTTCTCTCTGTCTTCAACAAATACGCGCAGAAAGCAGGCTCAGGTATGTTCCTCAGGGTGAGAGTTGATGAAGACGAGAACCCATTGTGGGAAGAGTACTCTTTGGAATCGGTTCCATCAATTATTCTTTTCGAGAACGGGCAGGTAAAGCAACGATTGGATTGTGAACTTGGAGCTGGCTTAACTGAAGAGCAGTTCAGTGATTGGCTCGCGACACTCTGAAGCGTTGTTACTGCGTGACTGAGTGGTACCAGCTAAGTATATACTCTGGTAGCTTCAGTCCTCTCAGGGCAAGGCGTTCAGCCAGCTTAACAGGCAAGGGGCTGAGAACGAAGGCTGCACGCGTGTAGAAGCGTCTTGGCGTGCCTGGCTTGGTATCTTCTTCCAGAATTATTTGCAGGTCGGATTTGGTGGCTAAAGTTGAGTTTTTCTTGCCCGTTATGGCGAGCACGATGCCGTTGAATTTTTTCAGGACATCGCACCAGATGAGTACAGGGTTGCTTTCCCCTGAGTAGGAAAGGAGAATTTCTAGGTCTCCTGCTCTTGGGTGCGGGGTGTTTACGCCTCGGGTCATGAAGACGTTGTCTCCGAGGGCGGTTTTTATGTGGAAGAGTCTTACGCCTGCCATTTTAGCTATTTCGTTTGCTGTTCCTCTTCCGCCAAAGTAAACGTTGGTTCTTCTCTCTAAAATGTCAACGAGTTTTGTGTAGGTTTCGGATTCGACGTTCATGTCGATGAAGTCGCCGATGGTTTCGAATTCTTCTTCGCAGATAGAGAAGACTTCATCTACGTCTAAGTTCCGAACAATAGCCTCAATAATAGAGTTCAGCAGTTCAAGGGTGCCGAGTTCGAATATGTCGCCCATCATGCCTGTTTCGCTGTACACGTCGGAAGGTCTCATTTTGCCTCGTCCTTTGATTTGTACGACTGTGCCGTGTTTGCTTGTTATGTCGGCTATGGGTGAATGTAAGCTGCTTGTTAGTAAGCCCATGCGGAATTTGTTTGTGTTCTTCTCCTCGATGTATTGGCAAAGGTCTTGAGCGGCGTTTAGCGGGTCATCTGAGTAGCCGCTTCCAGAGTTCATGAGCAACAAAATTTTCTTATAACGCCTTTCCAAGTCATGAGCTGCATCGTACATGTTTTTGCCTGGGAATCCTGGGTCGTCGGGTGTGATGACGACTTTGTTTCTCCAGCCGACTTGGCTTAGGGCGATTTGGCTTATGGAAGCGTTAAGTGAGTATAGTGAGCGTCCTGCTCCGCTGCAGACTACACAGTCGGCTGCTTTTAGGTCTTCGTAGAATGGGGCGAGGTTGGTTTTTTTTATGGCGAGAACGTTGTCTTTGATTTTGTTAGCGAAGCCTATGCTGCTGATTTTGCTTTTGATTCTGCGGCACCTTCAGCTAACAAGTGATTTCAGACTGTGTATATTATTCTTCCGCTCCAAGTGGTGTAAAGTGGCTTGATTTTGCATGTTTATTTCCGATTTGGGAAGCGCAAGGAGGTGGAAACGGCGGGAAACTGTGCTCGGAACAATCTATACCCCCCTATTATATACTACAAATAGAAACTTGACTCCGCGCTTGGTTAGTTCTTCGGAGCTTGCTGCTATTGTATGATTCAGGGTTGGCTAGAGAAAGGATGCATTAGGGGGAAGTGGTCTTCGCCAACAATCACGAAAGTTGGGTCTCCAGAATTTGAGAAGGCAGGCGCTTTAATCAGGTACGAGGAGTCTCCGACGCCGTCGTGGTTTGCATCTGTTCCGTTATAGTCGCTCCAGTAGTTGCCTTGAGAGCCGTTGTCCCAAGAGTTGGTTGCTGTTGACTGCAGGTCGGCATTTTGGTATGGCATGGACACTTGTTTTGTATTGTTGACGAAGTTGTTGCGATTGAATGTGTTGCCGCTGACGCTGCTCTGTGACATTCCACTGTTAGCTAAGTTTACTCCGTTATTGTTATTTGCTATGATATTTCTTGTTATGGTATTCCCAGTTGAATTAAAAGTTGTTATTATCAAGTTGCCGTTGTCCAAGCTTGTGGTTATGTCGCGTTGGTCCATTCTTATGCCGTCTTCGTTGTTAGTGATGGTGTTTCCGTTGATGGTGTTGTTGGCTGAGCTTAGGAGCATTATGCCTCGGCTGTTGTTTTCTATAGTGTTGCCTGTTATTGTGCAGTTTTGGGTGTAGTCCAATTGTATTCCGTCGTAGTTGCTTGTGAGTTTGAGGTTATGTATGGTTATGTTGGTGCAGTTTACGAGGATGATGCATGCGGCGTCCGATGGAACTGTCTTGTCGGCTTGGCTTACCCAGTAGTAGATAGGTTTTCCGTTTACAGTGTTCGAGGAGTCAACATCGTTTGTCGAGTACTGGGAGTCAGTTGTTATTTCTCCTGTAACGAAGTCATGGGAAGTGTAAATGTTATATTGCGCGCCGTCGTCGCCGAAACCACGCAGGTTGTCGGTCATGTTGTTGTTTCTCAGCAAGCTACTTTGGGCATAAGTGAGTTTGATACCCAAAACTTTGTTAGCAGTCAATTCGTTACCGATTAAACTGGTACCTTGGCTGCTTTCAACTATAATTCCGGTTTGACTGCTAGTTATCTTGTTCTCCAAAATGCTATTGTTGAGGCAGTTTGACAGGTATATTCCCGTGCTGCTGTTTGTTATGATGTTTCCTTTCAAAGTGTTGTTCCACGGTTGTAACGGGGTTCCGCCTAGGGCTATGCCGTAGTCGCCACCAGTTATTGTGTTATTGGCTATGTTAGTGTAATTTGCTGAGTTGATCAGAATTCCTCCCTGGTCATGTGTCAAGTTGTTTCCAACTATGCTGCATGAGCTGGAAACTAGAATTTCATTAATAGGTACGTCGTTGACAGAAGCAAAGAATAGACCGGGCATGTATTGAGTCCAAGGCTCGTTTATAAGGGCGGTATAAGGCGCTATTTCTATGCCGCATGTGCTGTTTTCAATGGTGTTTTCAGCTACGCGGGTGTGACTGCTGAACCCGTGGATTAGGATGCTCTGCTCATTTCCATAAAAGTTGTTCAGAACTATGCTGTTCTTCGGGGAATCGGTGCATTCTACGCCCATGTTGTTGTTTTCTACCTGGTTAGCAGTTAAGGTGTTGTTGCTGCAGCCTGAAGAGAACTGCATTCCATGATTTGTGTTTGCCGTTACAATGTTTTCAGTTACTGTATTGAAGCTTGACGAGAAGAAGTATGCGCCATATTGGTTTTTTAACAGAGTGTTTCCAGTGACATTGTTGTTACTGCTTTCGGAGAGCACAATACCCTCAGTGCAGTTTGTAACATTGTTTGCATTAATGATGTTGTGGTTTGAACCGTCTTCAAGGACGACGCCGTAGTAGCTGTCACTGATGCGATTTTGAGTGATGGTTGAGTCGGTAGTTGACGACAAAAGTATCTGCTGGATGTTTCCTGACAGGTTCAGGTTTTGAATCGTTATGCTTGAGCAATTCACAAGAGCTATGTATCCTGCATCTAAAGGCACAGTTTTGTCATGCTGATTAACCCAGTAGTAGATGGGTTTGCCGTTCACCAAGTTTGAAGCGTCAACGTCGTTATTTGGTCCGTTTTGAACCCAGAAATTATACATGTTGCCCTGTAGGTGGTTGTTTCTTAACGTGTTACCTTGGGAATTGAGGAGTCTGATGCCTTCGCCACAGTTAGACACAGTATTGTCAGTCAAGGTTGAGTTCTGAGTGCCCGCCAACAACAAGCCGTTGTAATTGCCGGTCAGGCTTAAACCTTGCACAGTTACGTTGGTGCAGTTGATGAGGGCAAGGTAACCCACATCTGGAAGGCTAGAAGGACTCAAAACCTCGTTTTCAGCATTGAGCAAGTAGTAGATTTTTTTGCCGTTAATCGTGTTTGAACTGTCGATGTTGTTGCTGAAGCTGGAGGAGTCGTTGCCGTCTATGCCGAAGCTGTAGACGTTTCTGTTCATCGCGTTATTCTTCAAGGTGTTTCCGCTTGAGGAATTCAGGTAGATGCCGTAATAGTTGGATTCGACGTTGTTGTTGGCTATGTTGGTGTTGTTTGCGTTGTTTAGGCAGATTCCTGCGTTTTGGTTTGAACCGCTGTTTTTCACGGTGAATCCTGAGAAGTTCACGTCATTCTGATTAATGGTAACGGCAGTTCCGTTATTGCCGCCGTCGATTATAGTGGTTTGTTTGTCTTCGCCGATTATGGTGAGGGTCTTGTAGATAACTATGTTTTCGTGGTATGTGCCAGGCTTTACGGAGAGGGTTTGCCCGTTTGAGGTTGCGCCTGAGGTTATGGCTGCTTGTATAGTTGTGTAGCCGAAGGTGGTGTTGAGGTTTCGGACAGGGAAGTTTTCTGAGGCGTTGCCAGCTGACCAGTAAATAACTTGGCTGTAGCTGGTTTTAACGGCATCCGTGAATGCGTCATCATTATAGACTATACTTAATCGCGAGCCATACTCATTCAAGTAACTGTTGACATCAGACCAGATTGACTTAGACCACTGGTCACTGTCGAAAAGCCCCCATATCGGTTCGTCTGCACTACGCAAGCCCGAACCTAAGGCTGAGGGAAGAACCAGCGCCACATCAGCTTTGAGGCTGCCGTATTTCTCAGGATTGTTCTGCATGTAATTCCAGAAATTCTGCAGGGCATCAAAATGCTCTTGATCCAAAATGCCATATTCGTAAGGTTGACTAACAACCCTAGGATACGAATAGGTTTGTGCAAAATCAAACACCACAGCGTATTTTGCCCCTGAATTGTAGCTTAAAACCAAGTCATCGTAAAGCATCGGTCCAGGCTCTAAAAGCTGGGCATCGCTGAATCGGTGGGTAAGCATAACGCCCCAGTCTTTATTTTGAGCGGTTGCTGCGCCTCGGCAAAGCGCCACCTGCAGTTGTCTGCTGTTGTTAAACCCGAAATCCGCCAACACAGCATCATAGCCTGCCCTGTAATCAAACCAGTATAAGCCGTAGTCAGCCGTGAAAGTCATGATAGTGGAGTTCAAATATGGCTGTATTTTGGCGCTAACATTTTGTACAAAAGCATTTTCCGTGCTTGAATAGTCTAGTTCGGAGTTCAGGTTCACCATTCTTTGGGTGCCACCGTCCAACTGGTTGCCGCCTGGTTCGTCGAAAACATACGCGCCTAAGAAGTAGTTACCGTATTTCGTCAGCGAACTCTTAATCCACGCCATGGGCAAATTTGACCGATAACTGGGGACATGAATTGTGGTGCCGTTTGGATAGGTGGCAGAAGTTAAGTTTTCGCCTAATTCTGGGTAAATTTGCGACGGTGAGAAGAACACAGAGAAGTGCAATCCAGCAGCATAGGCGTAGTCGCAAACATCGTTCAGCTCAGTAAGATTTCTAGCGATGTCGGTGGAGCCTATGATGAACAGGTTAGTGTAGTTCTTGGTTTTGTCAATTAACTCTTTGCAGAGGGTCACATTGTCGTAACCACATTGGACGCCCACATAGAACTCGGGCTTCGCCGTTTGTGAATGAGGCAGATACAAATGCTCAATTGTGAAGAAGAGCGAGGAAACCAGCACTGCAATAAGCACTGCAGATATCACGATATTTCTTCGTTTCATGTCCTCATCAGCCCCTCAAACCCCACGATCAACCATCGATTATTTTTACGGATAAAACTATCCAGACCATCTCTGGAACTTTTATTAGTTGAGGTACAATCCCTTATAGGCTCAGTAAACAAACAGCAAGCAGAAACCAAACGCCGTGTAATATCCCCAATCAAGTTTAACCCTGCCATCAGCCATCTACCGCACAACTAACATAACATTACCCATTTAGCTCTGCCTACAGAACACTTGTGTTCTCACAGCGGAACACCCGTAATTCACGCTTTGCATTTTCTAAAAGTTTATATGCCCTGAAAACTCAACCATGAAACGGTGGAAATTCATGACTATCCAGATTGAACTGGAAAAATTTGATTTTCTGAAAAAACTCGCGTTAGAACTGGGCGCTTCAGACGCCGCAATTATTCCCGCAAACAAAGTCGTCGTGGAAGACCGTGTAGTGCTTAAGTGCAGAGTAGGCTGCGATAACTACGGGAAAACCCTGGTTTGCCCGCCTTACACACCCTCGCCAGATGAGTTCCGAAAAATCGTCAGCGAATACAGCTTCGCGCTATTCATGAAATTCAAATCACACGCCGAAGCAGACACGGACCTGCAACGGAACCTCACAAAAGCCTCTTACGACCCAAACGTGCCCAAAGATGTAAAGGACAAGGCAACGGAGTTTTGGAGCACTTGGAGAGATGACAAGAAAAAAATGCTTGCCGCAGTCGTTGACCTAGAGAAAGAAGCGATGCGCAGCGGCTACTCGCTGGCGATAGGCTTCGTTTCAGGCGCCTGCCAACTCTGCGAGAAATGCGACGTGGAAACAGGAATCTGCATCCACCCAACCATGGCGCGGTACAGCGAAGACGCCGTAGGCGTAAATGTTAGGAAGACGGCGCGGAACGCAGACATCGAAGTGTCGTTTCCGTTTGAGAAAAACCCCGAATCCTTCGCGCTGCTGCTTATAGACTAAACTCTTATCTTACTTCAACATCTTTTCACGTTAAGGTAATTTGTATGGATGTGTATGAGGCAATCCAGAAGCGCAAATCCATCCGCTCCTACGAGCAGACACCTGTTCCCCAAGAAACTTTAATGAAACTCCTTGAAACCGCACGGATAGCGCCCTCAGCAGCAAACAGACAGCCGTGGCACTTCATAGTCGTCACAGATGCGGAAAAACGGAAAGCCCTTTCTAAAGGCATGTTCGCAAAGTTTCTAGCAGATGTGCCTGCAGTGATTGTGGCATGTGGGGACGTTAAGGCATCCTCCGACTGGTACGCCGTTGACACTTCCTTGGCTGTGGAAAACATGATTCTCGCCGCAACTTCTGAGGGCTTGGGCACTTGCTGCATCGGCAGCTTCAGCGAAGAAAACGTCAAGAAAACACTGGGAATCCCAACAAACCTGAGCGTCGTCGTTATGCTGGCAATTGGATACCCGCGTGACAAGGAAAGTTTCGCGAGCAGACTAACAAAGTTGGCGATTGGGCGACGCAAAAAACTCGAAGACATAGTCAGCCATGAAGAGTATGGCAGAAAACTTGAGAGATGAGGATTTTATGGACTTGCGGCTTTTGCTGGATAAGTGCGGGCGTTCGCTGCGTTTTAATTAACAATTTGATGATTGCGAAATTGCGGAAGCCAAGACAAAAGAGAATTACCCCACAGATGCTCAACCTGCTCAAGAAAGTCAAAGCTTATTGAACGCAAAGCTAAAAAGGGTAATCGGCTGACCTCAATTAAGTTGACAGGGAGCTTTGGGCAACATTGAGCAATGAACAACCCCCGCAGACAGAGGAAGAATTGAACACAACCACCTTCGACTTGTACCTCTACTTAGTCAAGGTCGGCGAGCCTACGGGTCCCAGAGACATCATGCGGGCGATGAACATCAATAGCCCCGGCGTAGTGCACAGGCACTTGCAGAAGCTCACAGAGTGGGGATGGGTTGACAAAGACGAGTACGGCCGCTACACCGTGAAAAAGAAGGTAGGCTTCAAAGGCTACGTGTGGTTTGGGAAAAAGCTGCTGCCAATGTCTATCCTGTTCGCCCTCGCTTTCGTTGTGCTGTCAATCGTTTGGATTGCTGTGCTGGTTTGGCATCTGCTGATTGGTTCACCCATAGACGAATCATACGCCATCCTGACCATAGTTACAGTTGTTGCAGCGCTGTTTTTCTTGGTGAATGTTCTTCGACCAGGCAAAAGAACACCCAAAGAACCCTTAGCGTCTTAGACGAGAGTTTTCTGCGTAGCTGAGGAAACGAATGTTGATACGCGGACGCCTATGAGGCGAATTTTCCTGTCCATGCGCAGATATGGCTGAAGGAGTTCGCGGGCTGTCTTCT
>JBGOXQ010000049.1:0-9981 GCA_041479225.1 Bathyarchaeia archaeon | reverse complement strand
TCGAACCCATCAAAGCAAAGGTAAACCGCGAAGTACGCGCCGTGCTCGTTGCGCCAAGCATAGGCAAAGACGTACAGAGAATGCTGGTCACGCTGGGCTTAGAGTACAAGGCACTGGACCCAAAAAAATGTGCGGAAGTTTTAGCGAAAACCGAAAACACAAAGCTGGAAACCTTTTTCAAACAAAAAGAACAATAAATCTAAGCCTCATTTCAGTGCTAGGAGTAATCACAATAGTCTTATATGCAACTTGTATACATTATAGCTTTGGTGTATACAGTGACTGAGGTCTTATCTGTCAGGGTTCGGAAAAGCTTGAAAGATGAGGCTGAGAAGCTAGGCGTTGACTTGAAAGTGGCTGTGGAGCAGCTTCTTGAAGACCTCGTGGCTGAGAAAAAGGCTAAAGCTCAGAAAGTCGCAAAAGAACTTGGCAGTCTGATGGATGTTAACCCTGAGGAGTGGGTAAATGATGTCAGAGCGACAAGGCAAGAGATGTAAGTACCTCATAGATACTTCCGCACTTTATCCGATAATGATTTCTGGCGTTGCCTTCAACGCTGAGGAATGTGCAGTGAGTTCCCTAACGGAATATGAGATTGGGAACGTCCTCTGGAGAGAAAACCAGCAGAAAAAACTCAAAGACCCGAGAAGAATAGCCACCATTTTTTCTGAAGTTCTCCGCCCTCTGAGAAAAATGGAGATTGATTCGTTACCTAACGTTCTGGCAATTGCCATCGAAAGGCATCTTACTTTCTATGATGCGTCATACGCTTACATGGCTGAAAAAGAAAACATAAAATTAGTCACGCAGGACAAAGACTTGCTGAGAAAGTGCAAGGTCGCAATTTCGATAAAAGAAATGAAATAGTCAAAACTTCTGATTAAAAATCAAACCTCATGGTTTACGGGTTGGGCGCCAAGTCAAGGCGCTGTACAATGAAAACGCCAAGAGGCAAGCCAAAACCACGATTTTTAAAGCATCAAACGCTTGAACGGTGAACACCGACAGAACCGCGGCTGGAAACGGACCAAGAAAAGCGTAGAAGAAAATGGCTGCGGGTACGCCGTAGGTTTCTTTGGGGTCTTTGAGGCTGCGTTTGCCAAAATATAGGGCAGCCATTCTGCCGAAGCCGCGGGTGCATTTTTTGCAATGGTAGCAGGGCCGCAGGCACCCGGCGAATTTGAGAACGCCATAAATGACGATAAGTGCAACAATAAAGAACAGTGCACCCGCTCCTGGACTGATTAGCCAGAAGCCGTAACTGTCCAAGATAATCCAGACCAGAAGAGCGATGTTGCCCAGCACTGTTAACGCCTAGGGGAATTCCATGGTTTCGCTGATAGTTCCCGCTCCTGTCACGGGTTATTGATGGGGCAGGATAAGAAGCTTGCAGTTTAATCGCAAGAAAACTTAATTACCCAGCCACACCAACCTTTCAAAGGAGAAAAACAGCATGAATTTTTGGAGAGACATTCCAGCGGGCGACAAACCCCCAGAACTGCTGAACATGGTTATTGAAGTTACAAGCGGCAGCCGAGACAAATACGAGTACAACGTTGAATGGGAAGCTTTCGTCCTAGACAGGATAATTCCCTCCTCCGTGGTTTTCCCCGTGGAGTATGGCTTTGTTCCGCAGACATGGTTCGATGACGGAGATCCCATGGACATCATGGTGCTGAGTTATGCGCCTCTCACCGTAGGCTGCGTGGTAAAAGTCAGAGTCATAGGCGCCCTGATAATTGAGGACGAAGCAGGACTCGACGCCAAGGTTCTGTCGGTTCTGGTAAACGATGCCCGATTTGAAGGATACCACGACATTACCGACGTGCATAAACATCAGTTGATAGAGATTCAGGAGTTCTTCGAAACCTACAAGCGACTGGAACCGCACAAATGGGCGAGAGCAAGAGAATGGAAGAACGCTGCGCAAGCCAAGGAAGTTGTAAGTTACGCCATGGAGAAGTACCGCGAAATCAAAGGCAAAGCTCCCGAAAAAGAATGATTCTTTTACTTCACTTTACTCGCAAGCTCTTTCGCCATGGCTTCCGCCAAAAGAACCCAACAATGAGAATCCTCTTTGCATAGTTTTTCCTCAAGCAACCTAACAGCTTCTGCATTCAAGTTTTCCTTGTACTCAAGGTGGAGAGCCGTGAAGTCTAGGCGGCTGGTTTTTTCGGTTTCAGCTGAGATTTCATAAAGGAACTGCGAATACTTGTGGGGACCTGTCAGATGCGTTGAAGTCCACATTAGCTTTTCGGGAAAGAGTTGCACAAGCTTCTGCTTCTTGACGTGTTTGCTGCCTATCGGGAAAGTATCTGTCAAAATCACCGTGCCCTCTGTGAGACGCGCTATCTGCCGCGTAGCACCTTTTTCACCCATCCGCTCTTGGTCAACTGGGTCAAAGTCTGTGCACCACCTGTACGCTTTCAACGCAGGAATCGAGAATCGTTGAGTGAAATGATATCTAATTGGAACAGGCATGGCGAATCGCACCAATTTCTCTTCTGTAAAATTACTATATTACCGTTGCCCCAGTTACTTGCCTGAAAAGAAGTCGCTTATCCGCTTCTGGAACAGCGCATTGCGCAAGAGGTTGCCTTGAATTATCCACTGCTGCATAGGAATCTCAAATCGCCCGCTGATGAATTTCAAAGAATCGTTCAGGTTCTTGAACTGGAAAGGCTTCTGCCGCATAGCGTTCCGAACATTCTCCCGCACCTGCCACACGCCGATAGGCATGATATAGCCAGGTCTTGCTTCGCGCAGCACGATGGCGGTTGCTTGGCGACGCTCTTTGACGAGTTGCTCGCACACAGCTAAACGCGCAGAGTAGTAGCAGCCGCCTATCTGCGCATAAGTTGTTCTGCCGCTGTTGCCTTCCCAATCAGAATAAATTGCCACGGCAGTGCCGTTGGGGTTCCAAACCGTGCCGGGATACCACGCTTCCATCGACTCATAACTCCACTGCGCGGGAATCATCAGAATCTCAAAAACATTGTCAAGATAAATGGACTCGTAGACACGGTACTCGTTGATTTCAGGGAAAGTCTTCACCTGCTCCACGAGGTTTTTACCTATCATGTCATCGACAGCGGTTATGCTCCACCGTGTGGGAACCAGACACCGCTTCTTCTCCAAGCCAAAAGCGCCGACGCTAAAGGCTTTCTGAATCTTGCTCACCAAGACGCCGCGGTTGTAAAGCTCCAAAACAGCAGGTTTAGCTTTCAGGTCAGTGTCGTAGTATGCTTTTTCCACGCGATGGTCAAATCTTGCGTTGCCCACATGCAAGTCACGTATTGGAGCTGAAGGACCGAACGGTTGAACGTCATCATCCATGAATATGCTGCCGCGAGGCTTCTTTGTGAGGTTTAGCTCGATTTCGACGCTGGTATCTGCCAGAGCCAAATCGCGGGTTTGATCCATGATTTTCCCCGCATGCATGAACTCCCGCACGTTCACGCGGTGTTTGCCGCGGACGAGGAGACTGCGAAAGCCTACGATTTCGTCGATGGATTTTCCGAACCACTGCTCAGGCAAATCGTAGATGCCAGTATCTTCATGAATAGGCGGAACAAGGGGACCAGCGTACACGTTTGGGTAGCCGATGCGTCCGATAAACACGCTTGGCGGAGAAGCACCGTCGATGTCTTCGCTCGACATCAAAGGCACACTTTTCAAGTAATAGTTAACTTTTACCATGATTGGGCAACGGGTTTTGCCGCAGAGATTCCGCGCACCCTTGCACAAAACGCACAAGCTGCTCTGTCGGGTTCGGGTGGCAATCTGCCTGTCTTCCACAGCTGAACTGTTCACTTGTTTTATGACATCAAGTAGCCAATTATCTGAAGACGCAGCAACGCTGGGTTTTTGCATGGAAGTCATTATCAGTGGAATATTGCATTTTTGGTCTCATATCTTTTCTGTATACGAAAAAGGCAAAACCATGGAGATATGAAGTATAGGGTCGAAGTTAATGCTTCCACGAAAATGCGGAAAAGCCTCGTGAGAAATGAAGTGGCGCCCAGGCCGGGATTCGGACCCGGGTCCTGCGGGCGACAGCCGCATATACTGTTCCGGCAACATGAAAGACTTCATGTTGAGACCGGACTATACTACCTGGGCTCTGTGCTAAAGCGCCGCAACAATACTAATTTCCTTTACTAATTAACTTTTCTCGGAAAAAACAAAGCGTTCAGCTTTAAGTTAGCTTTCGTTTTTCGTGACTGGATTCTCGGGTTTTCTCCAAGCCCTCTTCAGCCTAGTTCGAATGAAACCAACTACATCAGGTGTGAAGATTGACAGTGCTGCCAGCACGAAGTTAATGGGGAAAACGAAGACGCTTTCGAAGAGGTTGTAGCTTCCGCCCGGACCACTAATCAGCAGGTAGTACCCCGCGAACTGGATGGCTGACCAAACCGCAGTTTGCCCCAACGCACCCCCCAGCCGAGCCAAGTACTTTGCTCGTCCAGAAACAGCTTTGCCTTGGAGGCTGCTGACAAACACTTCTCCCGCTATGCCTCCTGCGCCTCCGGGAAAAAACGCATTAACCAGAACCTTCTCCAACAAGTTGCCCGGAATGATGTGGTCAATCCAGAACCCAGGAAAATTCAATATTGGAAGAGCAACCACGCCTGTGGCATACCGGACTGCCGCGGGCAGGGCGTAGATAATGGCGCCAGCTATTTCCCAAGCCCAAAATCGCCTGCTTTTCAGGGTATGTTTAGCCGCGGCGAGCAAACTCATAGCTCCTGAGGAACCACGCGGGTTTAAAAATCTTCTCTGAAAAACAATCAGCCCTCAAGGTGCTTTCTCGCTTTTACTTTTGGCAGTGTATGTTTTACAGAATTTTGGAGTTGCAATCATATTTGTATCCATCCTATTAGAAATAGTATGCAGAAAATGGGGAGGCGGGTAGGTAGCAGCAGGCTGAATCATGAAATGCTAAGAGTGTAGGGTGCTATTCGCGTTTTCAGGCGTCAATAGTATGTTGAAAGCGCAGAGATTAGAAAGAAAGTTGCAGCAAACTATTTCTTCCTAACCACATGCAGAGTTTTCTCCGCCGTGGACACACAAAAAAGAAGGTCATCAAGCGTCGCGATGAACGTCGCAAGTTTGCCCTCAAGCTTAATCTCCGTAATTACCTGACGATTTCTGTGTTCTGTCTTCACCTTTAAGCCAAGTGG
This sequence comes from Bathyarchaeia archaeon, assembly GCA_041479225.1. Lineage (GTDB taxonomy): Archaea > Thermoproteota > Bathyarchaeia > Bathyarchaeales > Bathycorpusculaceae > JADGNF01. The sequence goes on along the minus strand of JBGOXQ010000049.1, from coordinate 4,798 downwards.
CGTTTTGAAGTTGTCAGGCGAAACGGCATCTGCAATGGCTGCGGCGGTTTTCGCATCGTCGTACTCAAGTGTTATTGTTGCTTCCAATCTTCTCGCCTTTTAACTGTTTCCCGATTAGGTCGTTGGCGATTTTCACGAAGTCATCCACCTTATCTAGCGGTGATTGTCCTCCTGCGGCTATGTTGTGTCCTCCGCCTTTGCCTGCAACTTGTTCCGCGGCTATTCGCATGACTTCGCCAAGGTTGACGCCTTTGCGGATGGCGATGTCGGTGGTTCGGGCTGAAAACTTTGCTACGCCTTCGCCTTCCACTTTTGCGTAAGCTAAGAGGGGTTTCTCAATGTTGAGCAAACTCGTTATGAGTATGGATGAGATGGTGCCAATGACTTTCTCGTTCACGAAGTCTTCCCCGTTGACAACGTAGATGTTTTCAAGCTCCTTTAGGCGTTCAGGCTTCTCCATGACCCAGCTGAGGTATTTGTTGATGTCTTTTCGGTACCCTTCCAGAACTGTGTTGGCTTCTTCAAGGGCGGTGCTTCTGTCGCCCATGCAAATGGCTATGCCGAGGCTGGGTCTGTTCATGCGACCTGTGGAGTTTAAAACCACGGCGAATTCTCGCGCGTCTCGGAGGGGAGTTCGCGGTTCTTCGCTGGCTAAAACGTAGATGTACCCGATGAGGTTGGTTACTTCATAGTGCAGTCCTTTGGATAAGAGGTAATCAGCCAGTGCGGAGCACAACCGCTTCTTCTCCTCCTCAGATAAGTCTCGGAGTGCACGCCACTTGTCGCCAACCTTCGGCTCAATGCCAACGCTCCTTATGAAAGCATAAGCTTTGTCTTCTTCCCCACTTAATCCGGGAATAAACGGGTTCGTAGTTGACGACAAAGTCTTGTGAATTTGTCTGGTTTCCCTGCCGAAGAAAGTCAAATCCTTCTCAACTTTAACCAAGTTCGCCGCTACCGCGTCTTGAACAATTAGTTCGTTTAAGCCTCCGAGTTTTCTCTGTTCATAGCGGTCTTGCATGTCTCCCAACGCGCCGACTAATGCTAAGGGTGATAAGTTAACGTTCCGCGGGTCCACTGCTTTAGCCACGAAGTATGCCACTCCTGAACCGCTAACCTCCGTTGCTCCATCCATGCCATGCAAGTGAGGGTTCACCTGCACGAAGTTGCTGTTCTCGGTGGTTCCTGCGACCTGATGATGATCTAGGATTAGTACTTTGAAGTGGGGGATTTTTTCGTTCAGCAAGTTAAGGTAGCCGCTTCCGAAATCGGTCAGGATTACCAGTTCAGGCTTGTCGGCGACTATTTCGCTGATTATTTTTTCATCTACCCACTGCGTTATTCTCAAACGGAATCGGGCGTCAAGTCTGAAAAGTGTTTTTCCCATTATGCCCGCGGCTGCTATTCCGTCAGCGTCCAAGTGAGAGAAAACGTGGATGAAGCCATCTCTTCCTACGGTTTCATGAATCACTTTGGCGGCTTGAGCTGCCGCGTTCAGAAAGGCGTCTAGTTGCGGTTTCTCCACTGTCATGCTATTCACGTTTGCTGAGTCAATTTGAAAAGTGTATGCTAACCTAAGCAATATGCTTTGTGTGCCCAGATGTGCATCGGCTAATGTCTTCCTCGGACAATCATACACGCCAACAACGCCAATGTCATGCCAAGTGGTAGAATCAGCCATGCGGGCAATTCTGGAATTGTAGTTGTTGGACTTGGAGAAGCACTTGCAGGTGATGATGTTGGAATGGACGTTTGATTAGTTGGTACTTCGTGGTGCACGTTGATTTGCCCGTTGACCCAGAGCGTCGTGTAGAAAGGAGCACGTTTGATTAGGCTTATGGTGTAGTTGTCAACGTAACCGAGAGTGACTGTTTTGTTAAACGTATTCGCTGTAGCGTCGAATACCAACCCATGATTGCTGCCTGCAATTTGCACCTGAACCTCACGGCTGTATGCATCATCGCTGGTCGCTGAAAGGCGCAGTTCGACCCCGTCCCCAGCTTCAGCGATGAATGAGCCAATTGATGCGTTACCTCCAAACGCGCCGAAGACCTGATGCACATCGAAGTGATCATCATCCACGGCTGATGCAAAAGACCGGTTCTGCGATGCGTTGGTGGTTTGCAGCCAAGCCACAGCAGAAATTAAGAGTGCTGAGACAACGACCGCTTTGAGAATAGCTGTTTTTCTCATTTGCTTGCCCAATGACAGTTTGGGAGATGTGACTTTTAGCTCTCCCCTAAGAACACATTGGTTCCGCTAAGAGAACAGCGCTTGATTTGAGAAAAGACGGTTGATTGGCGAAGGCGCGACAAAATTTTGGAGAAAGTTTAGGTTACGGAAGCGATTTTCGGCTCGTACTTCCAGTTTTTCTGCAGGATGCCTTCGCGCTTGTAGAATCTGGACAGCTTGTGGATCTTCGCTTCAATCAGCTGCATGTTGCGTTTGTTATGGCTGTCATGGTGATTCTTCTCCATGTGGACTGCCATGCTCTTCGCTTTCCTCATCAGGTTAGAAAGGTCTTCAGGCATTGTTGGCGCTAATCCCGCTGTGCGGAGTGTGGCGGTTATGCTTTTGCCCGTGATAGGCTTCACCAGTGGAATAGCGTATTGGTCCCTAAGGATGGTGCCTATTCTGCTGAGCGAGTGCCCTTCCTTAGCGAGCTTAATTATGAAAGCCTCAACTTCTTCTGGCTCGTACTTGCACCAGCTTGGTGGGCGTCTGCTGACTGGGCGAATTGAATGTGATTTTCCTTTTTCCTGTTTTGGCATGTCTACACCTTAATTCTGCACCTTAGACCCACTGTACACGAATATTTAAAAATAGCTGTTCTAATGGAGAGAACGCTTGCTAATTTCCGCCTCATTTACAAATCTGCATAGTCAACCATAATTCACCGTCAAAGTCACACATGTTGTTTGTATTTTAGCTGCTATAAGTGTTTGATTTGGAAGAAAGATTTGATGCCCACGTCAGGAAAAGCAATAGAGCACTGACTTATGGGAGAAGGACAAGTTTAGCGTGGGCACCTTTTCGCCGTCGCGTTTCAACACCCAAAGTCAGGTTGATGTTAAAGCGGTAGAGCTTCGAGTTTTTACTAGAGTTATATTTTTCTCCTAAACTTCGTGATAGCAATTTGTCAACCTTGTCTATATAACATTTTTGCATAGTAGGCTTAATTAGAAGAATTACGAAACTTCAGGTATAACTTCACATTACATGCGCACGTATATAGTGCTCGAAAAAAGGGAATTAGTCAGGATTTTAGACACTTGATGCTTGCGCTTCGATATCTTAGGCGTCCTGCTTTCTCTCCGCAACATAGCGCCCTCTCTTCTCAATTTCCTTTATCTTCTCAAATACCTTTTCCGCTGCCTCCTCGCCCAAGACTGAAGCGTATCCCTGCATAGCGGCAGCAAAGCATTCATCAGCAAACTGGTAATGCGTACTCTGCAACGCCCTCTTCAACAAGTGCAAGTCAACTCCTCTAGCTTCAAACTCCATTGTTTTGTCTCCTAAGCCGAAATCAACAAAGAAAATCTTGCTTTCGCGAGCGAGAATCATGTTGGAGGTTGTTAAGTCACCGTGAATAACGCCATGCGCGTGGAGTCGCCCTATTAACTCTCCGATTTTGAGGCAGAGTTTCTGTCGTTTCGCTTTGGGAATGCTGCTGTTTAGAAATTGTTTCACCTGTTCGCCTTTGATGTATTCCATCGTTATAGTGGCGTTTTCGACATCAACCATGAAGATTGTGGGGGTTGGGACGCCTGCCCGTTTGGCTTCATGCATTAGCTGTGGCTCATGTACCGTCCGGTAACGTCTGATAGTCGAATCCAGTTGGGCAGGACGGTACTTTTTGGGTAAACGCGCCTTAACCAGCACTTGCCTGTCATGCCATATTGTGAGGTAGAGGCTGGCTTCTGCCCCTTTCTTCAGTAATATGGATTCGGCTAATTTACCCATGGCACATCCACCTTATCCACTCGCCATCGCGGTCTAACGAAGCTTTCTTCGACAGGAGTGACCGCGCCATGTGTGTATGCTAGGATGCCTGTCCAGGCTATCATGGCGCCGTTGTCTGATGCAAACTCGTGTGGCACCACGCTGAATTCTGCGTCATGTTCCTCAGCGATTATCTTAAGCATGGACTGTAGCCGTTTGTTGGCGGCGACTCCTCCTGTTAGGAGAACTTCTCGCTTCTCGGTGTGTGCCAGTGCTCTTTCGGTGACTTCGGTAACCATTGAGAAGGCGTTCTCCTGTAGGCTGTAGCAAACGTCCGCGAGATTGTATTTGCCTTTCTGGAAGACGGTGACAGCGGCTGTGAGTAATCCGCTCAATGATAAATCCATCCCTTTTACGACGTAGGGAAGAGGCACTAAGGTTTTGCCTTCAGCCGCTAACTTTTCAACTGCAGCTCCAAACGGCACGCCTTCCTTATGTTTAAGCCCAACTTCGCGTGCAAAAACGTCCAGGCAGTTGCCCAGCGCAATATCTAAGGTTTCCCCGAATACTCGATATCGTCCAGCAGCGAAAGCGGTAACCATGGTGTTGCCTCCCGAAACGTAAAGCGTCACTGGGTCGCGTGCGCCCGTTTTCAGTTTCCCGATTTCGATGTGTCCAATTGAGTGGTTCACGCCCACAAGCGGAATCCCCAAGTAGGACGCTAAAGCACGTGCCACAGTTGCTCCTGTGCGGAGACAGGGTCCTAAGCCTGGTCCTTGAGAAAAAGCGATCAGGGCTAAGTCTTTAGTTTGTATTTTCACTTTTTCTCCTCCAACCCGGGGTTTATTTTGCGGCG
>JBGOXQ010000048.1:0-10082 GCA_041479225.1 Bathyarchaeia archaeon | reverse complement strand
AGGACCACTGTAAACGTAGCCTGCGTGCGGACAAACCAAACCTAGAATTTTCCGCGAACCTGCAGCATCCACAACAGGAAGTTTCTTCGGGCCAAACCTGTGTAGAAAACAGGATTCAACCTGTGCCCTAAGCGCTTCGGCATTGCCCTCGTAGAACATTCCTGCTACGACTGCACGCCGAATGTTCGCCATAAGCTCAGGTTTCCTCTTCATCGTCTCGGCTAATTTTAGCTTCAAAGTCTTCTATGGTGGCTTTCGGATTCTGGTCTGCTGCCAATTCGCCGCGTTCACGCTGCACCTGCCTTGCCATAAGCCAGAAAATCACAGCTAAAGCACGTCTGCCCTTGTTGTTCGTCGGAATAACCAAATCTACGCCTGCAAACTCGTTGTCCGTACTGCATAGCGCCACAATCGTAATACCCACTGCTGAAGCTTCTTTGACAGCTTGTGCGTCCGCTCTTGGGTCAGAGACCACGATGACTTCTGGGTCTACACGGTTCGGATATAGCGGATTACTCAGCATGCCTGGAATGAACCTGCCGATCAGCGGCATGGCGCCTGTGAGTTCACAGAACTTCTTCACTGGTTCATGCGCGTAAAGCCTGGTTGCTGCAACCGCCACTTTTGAGGGTTCGTACCGCGCGAGGAACTTGCCTGCGACGCGTATGCGGTCGTCGGTTTTTTTGACGTCCAGCACGAAGAGTCCATCGGGTCTTACGCGGTAGATGAATGGTTCCATGTCTCTGGTCTTCATGCGTGTGCCGATGTGTATGCCTGCGGACAAGAGTGTGTCTCTGGGTAGCAGGAGTTCTTCGCCTTCTGCCACTGGAGCTACTTCTTGCGCTGCAAGTTTGGTTTCTTCTTGTGGGGTTTCTGTTTCGGGTTCCATTTCGGCTTCTGGTTCCGGTTGCGTTTCCGGCTGTGCCGTTTCGGTTTCTTGTTCAACAACCTTACTTTCCTGAGCCTCTTCTTCCGCTTTGGGCTCAGTTTCAGGTGGTTGATTTGTTTTATTTTCTTCTTCCATATGTATTCCTTCAGTTACTGTTAAGTTTTCAAGTCAGCCATTTGGGCACGGTTACCCAGGAAATGCTCGATACGAAGGAGCTCGTTGATTTTGGCGATTCGTGCGCCTTCCACCACACCAGTTTTGATTATTGGGCAGTCAAACGCGACAGCCAAATGTGCAATGTGCCAGTCGGTTGTGTCGCCGCTGCGGTGGGACATGACGCATGCGTATCCGTGGCGTTGGGCGTTCTGGATGGTTTCCATGGCGTCCGTGAGTGTGCCGATTTGGTTGACTTTGATGATGATAGCGTTTGCTGCGCCTATTTTTGTGCCTTGGCTTAATCGCTCGTTGTTGGTGGTGAACAAGTCGTCGCCTGTGATGAGGCAGCTTTTCGCTTGCCGTGTGAGTTCTGCGAAGCTCTTAAAGTCTTCTTCGTGGAACGGGTCTTCCACATAGCCAAGGTGGTATTTTTCTATGAGTTCTGTAACGTACTCTATTTGTTCGCCTGTGCCGCGTTCTTTGCCCTCATTTGCATAATCATAAACGTGTTCCTTCTCGTTCCACATGGAGCTTGAGGCCATGTCTATGCCGAAGCCACATTCAAAGTCCAGTTCGTTACCGACTTCTTCGCAGGCTTTTGCTATGACTTCAAAGGCGTCTTCGTCTGTGAGGTTGGCTATCCATGCGCCTTCGTCGCTTTTCCCAGCCGTGAAGAGTTTGTCTTTTTTGCGGAGGGCTTCGCCGATTTTTCTGTGAATCTGCGCGTTGGCGGTTGCGGCTTCGAGGAAGGTTTCTGCGCCATATGGCAATGCGAGGAACTCTTGTATGTCGGGGCTTTTGCCGCGTGCGTGTTGTCCGCCTGAGATGCAGTTTCCCAGTGGGTATGGCAGTGTGGTTGCGGTTGTTCCGCCTAGGAATTGGAAGAGGAGTTGGCTGTGGCTGTTGGCTGCTGCTTCGGCGTTTGCTATTGATATGGCGAAGGCGGTGTTTCCGCCGATGTTCTTGAAGTTAGTTGTTCCATCTATTTCGTGTAGCGTGTCGTCGATTTCTTCTTGGAAGTCGGCGTTGAGTCCAGCCATTTCTGGAGCTATGAGTTCGTCGACTTTTTTGAGGGCTGCGTCAACTCCACCTGTTGGGTAGTAGACTACTTCGGCTTTTCCGCGGCTTTTGCCTGCGGGTGCGCTTGCGCGTCCGAAGCCTGTGGTGGTGACTACGTCGACTTCGATGGTTTCTTCTCCTCGGTTGTTGAAGATTTTTCTGGCGATGAGGTCTTCAATGATTGATGACACGCTGGTTATCCTCGAGAGGAGATTACATCTTTTGTGGGGTTATTTTAGGTTTCGGAAAAGGAATATTCGCATTTAAGTTGTTTTTTGGGAGTTTTAGATGTGTTTTAGGTGTGGGTTGGGGTTTTTGGTTTGGGCTGTGAAGGTTGCAGAAACAAATTGATACCTTTAGTAAGTTCTAGTTGTCTGCTGAAAAAGTTGGTTCGTGTTTGTTGTTCGCTCTGTTGCTCTGCGCAACTATACCCCCCTCCCCTCTGTGATGAGCTTGTTTCGGGTTAATTTTTTGTTTCTGGGCTTGAATCGAGCTTAATGGTTGGCGCAAAAAGGCGCAATTCGGCGTAAGATGGCTAAGATTGGCACATTCTGTCTTTCCCGATATAGATCCGCGAGTGCATGGAAAAAATTAAACCCAATGTTTCTAGAGGTTGTATGTTTTTGCGATTTTATTGTTGATGTCTTTCCTGAGGCTTATGCCTACTTCGCCGATTTCTCCAAGGATCAGCGTTTTCGATATGGTTGCGATTTTGTCGAGTTTTATGATGGATGTGCATTTGAGCCCGGTTTGTTTGAATTCGGGATGGCGCTCGTCAACGGTTATGTCTGTTTGTTTTGGTTTTTCTGTTTTTGAGGATATGAAAGCTGCGACAATGTCTTTTTCACCTTCATAGAGAACTAGCGCTGGTCTAAGCTTGGTCGCTGATAGATCTGTAAATGGGAAGGGAATCAGGATTATTTTGCCTTTCAAGTACAGTTGACCTTGGTTTTTATGTCTTTAACGGTGTAGATATCGGGTTCTTTTTCGAGGAAGTCTTTAAGTGATTTCTCTGCCAGAGCCATCAATGCGTAGGTTTCTGAGTCTTTTTCCTCTAACAAAACATCAAGTTTCTTGTTCAGCTCAGAGAGGAGGTTTCTTATCTCTTTCAGGTCAACTTCAATCGTCATGGTTATCTAAATTCTAATGGGATTCCTTGCTTATTTAATAATTGCTGCTAGCTGGGTATTCCTAAGAGCTGCAGGAAACAAATTGACTACATCAAATCAACGGACACTTTGGCATGTGCAATGCGGATGTGTTATAAGCGGCAAAGCACATTTCTTTGGAAATGCAGCCTAATCAGCAGAGAAACCAAATCAAGCAGGGCATCCGCGTGAGAATTGTTTTGAAGCAGGATCAGCGGAGCGGTAAATTAACCGAAGGCATAGTCAAGGACATTCTCACTAATAGTTCGGTTCATCTGCATGGGATTAAGGTGCGGCTTGAAGATGGCAAAGTTGGCAGAGTGCAATCCATAATGGCGTAATATGGCAGCCAGCTGGGGAGTTCACTGAACGGTATTGTCTAATATTTCTACACAAACATGTTCATTTTTCCAGTTTATCATAACTTTTATGAACAAAACTTAACCAGATTTATATTCTCCTGAACATTAATGTAGGTATCGAAAATGGAGTTGAAACAAAAACATGACATCAGAAATGATTTGGAGATTCCGATAATACGTAGAAAAAAGCAGCACAGACTGGATGGAACCAGGATTAGACGAGGCTGAGGAGTGAGCAACATGGACGCATCTTCAGTCTTATTGGTTATCTTAGGAGCAATCTCTCTAGGCTTCGCATTCCTACATTACAAAATAGCAAGGAATAACAAATTAACAAATTCCAGAACCGAATAGGCATTCACATTCACTTTTTTAACCATTGTTAAATTTTCAAGTTCTCTTGCAAATAGCGAGTGGGAGTCAGCCACTTTCAACGCCAACGTCGTAGCACAGGACTATTCTTCGGCTACGTGATTCAGAGGCTTCCTGAGCAACAGAAGAAAACTAGATCGATAACTCTCCTTTGCACAATCAAGTTCCTGCTAGGGGAGCACAACGCTTTCGCCGCACCCGAAATGGTCACCCATGACGCAGAGATATATCTCTGAGCCTGAGGCGAATTCAGTGCAGGGCAATGTGAGGTTGATTTGGAGGCTGTCGCCACTTTCCAAGAAACGTGTAATTGGAGCGCCAGCATCCAAGGCGGTGCCGTTCAAGTAAGCAATTAAACCGGTGACGTCTTCGGGGCTATTTGGGTTGACTAGAATATTGTCTAATCTTTCACGATAAGTCACGTTAGTGAACGCTAAAGAAATGTTGTAGTAACCGTTGCTTTTGGTGACGCCCTGCAGTTTCGGAAGGACTGAGTCGTTAGCATGAGGGTCGGGTATGCCGCCTGACTCGTAGCGGGAAGACAAAACAATACCAAACACTAACGTGAAACCGAAGGTTTCTATCAAGACTAAGAAGCACGCCAACGCTATTTTAGCCAGTTTCCGCAACCAATCACCCAGTCAGCTCTAAATGAACAAAGTTCACTACTATTACATCATGTGCGTCTTCACCATCTATTGACAGGGAACTGGAAGAACTTGCATCCTCGCATTAACCAAACATATGCCAAAACCAAAAACTATACCAAACATTAGAAAATAACAATTTTTAAAAGCAAACCCAACAACATTCTAACTGGTTGTCAGTGCATTGCAGTCGTCACGCAACAAAAACCAAACAAACACCGAAAACGCTTCTTCCGGCCAACCCATCATCTTCCACCTTGCATGGAGAAGCGAAGACGACCTTCGCCCGCTTGCAGGAACGATAACCGTTCTCGCATCATTCTTAATGGCTATACTCGGTACAGCGTATTTCAGCATGTACCTGAATTCTCTAAACTCAATCATGAACCGCATAGGAACAATTTACCCAGCATTTTACATCGGAGCTTGGAACCTCGCCACCTTCGCATTTTGCTTAGCCTCGGGAATTCTGCTTATTAAACGAAAACACCTCAAAATATCCGTAATCGGCATAATCTTCCAACTAACAGCGGGAATAATTCCAATTATAGCAGCACAAGTCTACCAAAACGGATTTTTCAGCATAGCATTGATTGCAGCATTGCCGCTACTCCTCGCCGCCACAGGATCACTAATCTTTGTTGCTGCAAGCAAAAAACAAAACTAAACCAGAAATATTAACCTGAAGCAAAAATGAGAAAAAATCACATAGTTATTTAAGCACAAAAACGGAAATAGTTGTTGGTGAACACGATGGTGGCAGAATGCAGTAAGACGCTGGAACACATTGCCAAAACCTTTGTTGAAAGCGGAGCCTACGAATCCACAGACGAATTCGTAAGCGACCTCATAAAAGACCTGGCAACAAGAAAAATCAAAAGATACAAGAAAAAAATCAAGACGTACGAGGCAAAATACGGCAGCTTCGAAAACTTCACCCAAAAGATACGCGGCACCGCTTCGCCAAAAGAAGAAGACCAGTGGATGGACTGGGAAGCCGCCATAAACATGGTAAAGGCATGGAAAAACGTAACCTGCGAGCTCGGTTCACGTGCCTCTTGAAGAAATTCTCGATGCGCTTCGGACTTCAAGAATGGTAAAAAGAATCGTTTCCAAAAAGTTTGATGGAATACCCAATTTTTACGCTCTGAAAGTCAGGGCAGAAATGACTAACGGATGGTTCTTAGACTGTTGGGAACACAAGACCCCCAAATCGCGCAGATACTCTTTCCATGTATTTCACAGAGACCAAATGGTTGTTAGATGGGACAACACACCACACTATCCAACGCTTAGAGGATTCCCAAACCACAAACATGAAGGCAAAAGCGTAGTACAATCAGAAAACATGACCATACGCAAAGTTCTAAACGAACTCACAAAAATGGCAAAAGCCGAATAAGCAAAGGATATTTTTACCTCCTCCACATAATTCACACCATTACAAGGTGCAATCACTATGGGTAAAGGTTCAGGCTACGGAAAAGTCATCCTGTTCGGTGAACACTTCGTTGTCCACGGCGTTCCCGGAATCGTCTCCGCGATTGATTCAACAACAGACGCAGCGGTGAAAAAAACTGGAACAGGAATCCAAGTTAAAGATGAGAGGAAAACCGCGAAAGGCTACAGCGAAGAGAAACGGCTGCAACAGCTCGAATCCATAGATCGCATGCTCAAAGCCATGAACATCGACCCAAAGACGCCGCTTGAAATCTGGATAGGCGGAACGCTTCCAGGCTTCAGCGGACTCGGTGCTTCAGCCGCAAGCAGCGTCGCCATCGCCAGAGCCATAGCCGAAGAACTCAGTATGACAATTCCAGACGAGAAAATCAACCAAATCGCCTACGAAGGCGAGAAAGCATACGCTGGAAATCCTTCAGGCATAGACAACACCGCGGCAACTTTCGGCGGGTTGATGTGGTTCAGCAAGAACATTCAAGGCGGACCCGACAACATCAAAAAACTCGCCCTAAAAAAGCCAGTAGAAATCGTCATAGGCAGCACAGGCAAAGTTGCAAACACGAAAGCCATGGTTGAAGGCGTAGCCGAACGCAAAAAACAGAATCCAACAAAGTACAACCCATTGTTCAAACGCGCTGAAGAAATAGCCGTCGAAGGCAGAAAAGCCCTCGAAGCTCACGATCTAAAAAAACTAGGCGAACTCATGAACGAAAACCACACCCTGCTGCAAGGCATAGAGGTCTCCAGCAAAGAACTCGACTTTCTAGTAAACATAGCAAGAGAACAAGGCGCTTACGGGGCAAAGCTGACAGGCGGCGGAGGAGGAGGGTGCATGGTTGCACTCACACCAAGCAAGGCACTGCAGGAAAGAGTCGCCAAAGCCATGGAAAAACTAGGTTTTGAAGTGCTACGCACAAAAATCGGCGTCCAAAAGCAATGAGAACCTGCAAAGACGCTAATCAAACGTTGATGCTTTCGCCTTTTTCTGGAATGTAAACCTCAGTCATCTCCGAAATCGCTACAGAAAGCGCCTCTGCATCCTCCATGTTCCCGTGGACAAGAAGCGTCTTCTTAGGCTTCACCTTACTAATGAGCTCAACAATTTCCCGCTGATCAGCGTGACCCGAAAGCTCTATCTGGTCAAACCTTGCTCGCACAGGAATCTTTTCCCCTTCTACCTTGATGACTCTTTTTTCTTTAGCAACCCTTAACGGGCTGTCGGGAGGCAGATAACCTGAAGTCAAAATCACATTGTTATCGTCGTCTTCCGCCCATTGAGCTAACAGGCTGAGGCTTGCGCCTGCATGACCAAAGCCTGCGGTGCAAACCACAATGGCGGGCTCCTCCACATCCGTCGTTCGCTCCACATGCTTAATGTGCTTGTATTCGAAGGGCTGCTCTTGCCGCTGAATCTGCTCAGTAAAAAGATACTTGTTCGCGTTAAAGAGCCCGTTTATCTTTTCAGCCAAATTCGAAATCGTGTACGCGTTGTAACGCTGCAAAACACCCGATTCCATGGCTTGGTCAATTCGCTTCGCCATCTCCTGACTTCGGTGAAACGCAAAAGTAGGAATCAGAATGTTGCCTCTTCCCTTCATGGAGCTGGAAACTTGCTCAAGGAACTGTGCACTTAATTCGCCGCGTGGCGGTCTGATTTTTGCGCCGTAAGTGGACTCACTGATTAAAACGTCGGGCGACTGTGGAAGTGCATCAACTTTGCATCCTTCCAAAATCTCAGTGTCGTGAATGCAGAAGTCTCCCGTGTAGAGAATCGTTTTGCCCTCAGAGTGAACGCTAACCATCTTTGCGCCAGCAACATGCCCCGCCCCATGCAACTCCGCGGTCAAACCAGGCAAAGAAACAGACTCATTAAGCGACCAAAAATCGCGCACCTTGTTTACAGCCGAATCGTCAAAGCCGATGCCTTCGCCTGGCTTGCTGTTTTGGATTTTTATCATATCCTTCAGCAGCTCGACGGAGATGTCGCGAGTCATCTTTGACCCCACAATAGTCTGGGGGTTTCGGGATTTAGTTAGCCGCACAAGACTCCCCGAATGGTCCAGGTGCGCGTGGGTTACTATGACGGCGTCAAAATTTTTCGGATACTCATCTGTAACATCATCAAGTTTTATGCCATAGTCCAGCGCCACTTTGCACTGTTCAGTTTCCACTGAGATGCATGAGCCGCCGACTTCTCTAGCTGCGCCGAGTACCCGAATCTTCAAATCTGCATCCTTCCACAAATTTCACGTTGCCATGTTGAAGCCACAAATGGAATATTAACGTGTTGACCCTCTACCAGATTTGCCCATGCAGCAACTTCGTTAAGCGAGCAGTTATTGGCGATTGTTTTATTAAGAAACGCAGAGGTTAATTTGAAGCGAGGCGAACAACGTGGGCTTCCGAAACTTCATCGAAACACTCCAGAAAAATGGAGAACTAACCCGCATAACCAAGCCTGTAAGCACAGAGTACGAAATCGCCAGCATCATAGAGGCTCTTGGCGAGAAACCTGTCTTCTTCGAAAAAGTTAAAGAATCCTACATGCCTGTAGTTGCAGGTCTGATTTCCTCCAAAGAGCTCATTGCCAGAGCCATCGGCGCAAGCAAGCTGGAGTTGCTGCCAAAACTGTCTGCCGCAATAGAAAAACCTGTGGCCCCTATGCTGGTGGAAAAGGCTGAGTGCCAGGAACTAGTCGGAAGAGACGTGGACCTCACAAAACTTCCGATTATGAAGTTCACTGAAAAAGATGGCGGCAAATATATCGACAGCGCCGTCGCCATCGTTAAAGATCCCGAAACCAAAAACCGCAATATGTGCTTCCACCGCTTGATGCTTAAAGACAAGAACCACTTCGTCGCCCGCATCGTCGAAGACCGCGGAACTGACAGTGCGTTGAAGAAGGCAGGCGGAGAACTCGACGTAGCCATCTGCATCGGCAACTCCACCAGCGTACTTCTCGCAGCCGCCACGTCACTGCCGAAGGGCGTGGATGAGTTGGGCATGGCGAACGCCCTTGAACCAACTGATATAGTGAAGTGCAAAACCATCGATGTGGAAGTGCCAGCAAGCTCTGAAATTGTTCTCGAAGGTAGAATCACAAAAGAGAAAGCTTCCGAAGGACCGTTTCTTGACCTAACGGGCATCGTGGACCGCGTGCGGCAACAGCCCGTTGTGGAAATCAAGTGCATCACCCACCGCAAAGACCCGATTTTCCAAACCATACTTGCGGGCAGAAACGAGCACAAGTTCCTCATGGGCATGCCAAAAGAGCCGACGATATTTAACGAAGTCAGCAAAGTCTGCCAGTGCAAAGACGTATACATAACGCCTGGAGGATGCAGCTGGCTCCATGTCGTAGTCCAAATAAAAAAACAGAACCCAGATGACGGAAAGAAGGCAATTGCCGCTGCTTTTGAGGGACACAAGTCGCTCAAGCACTGCGTAGTGGTGGATGAAGACATCAACATCTATGACTCGCAAGATGTGGAATGGGCAATCGCGACGCGCTTCCAAGCCGACAAAAACGCAATCATCCTCATTAATCAGCCAGGCTCCTCTCTGGATCCTTCAGGAGACCTATCGGAAGGCAAAAAAGCCACAACAGCAAAGGCAGGCATCGATGCCACGACCCCGATGTCTACTACGGGGAAAGGCTTCAAGAAGGTAGATTACGCTAAAGTTGACTTAAGCAATTACCTCTGAGAGAGGTCTAACTATGACATTCAAAGCGTACATGAAAAATATAGAAACTAAAACGGGCAAGTCACCAGAAGACTTCTGGCAATTAGCCAACAAAATGGGCTTCATAAGAGACGACAAAATTGTGGCAACTCACGCGCAGGTTTTGGAATGGCTTAAATCCGAAATTGGATTAGGACATGTGCATGCAAACTTCATCATAGCATACCTTCGTTTGCGCACTAATGATCCTAAAATTAGTGATAAAATGAAGAATTGGGCATACAGCACAGGATACAAAGATAGT
>JBGOXQ010000047.1:0-10121 GCA_041479225.1 Bathyarchaeia archaeon | reverse complement strand
GCCAACCTCTCGCTGAAGCTTCTGCGGATACTCATTGAGAAGCAGGTTAAACCCAGCATCGTCAAAGACTACGGCATGAAAAACGAAGACGCAGAAGTCGTAGTAGTTCTGGGAAGCATTTTCCACGATTTAGGCATGATAGTTATGAGAAACCGCCATGAACTGTACAGCGGCTTCATAGCCATGGAATTCATCGAGAAATGCCTAACGCCCGCGTACAATGAGGAGGAACGCGCCATAATAACCTCCGAAGTCCTGCACGCCATTGTGTCACATGAGAACCCTGCCACCAAGACAAACAAGCCTCTAACAGTGGAAGCGGGCATCGTAGGCATAGCTGACGCGTTAGACATGGAATCTGGAAGAGCAAGAATCCCGTTTAAAGCGGGAAAAATCGACATCCACGCCGTCTCAGCGCTCAGCATCGAGAAAGTGGAGATACTGGAGGAGGACGCGGGGAAACCGATAACCATCAAGATTACAATGTCAAATTCCGCAGGAGTCTTCCAAATCGACGAGTTGCTTAAGCCAAGGATTGAAACTTCAGGGCTGCAAGAATATTTCCATGTGATTGCCGAGATTACTGGCGAGAAGGAACGCAAGATTATAGATAAATTCGAAATCTAAGCTTATGCCGATGTTTCGGGAAAATCCTGTTTGGGATGGCAGGCTCTCGCACTCAAGATCCAAATCATCCTAGCGTCTTCGGGGCCAGACTCGTCATCGCCCACCAAACGGACATCTAACGTTTCAAGCATTAAAACCTTAAGGCGAAGAAACCTTTCAGGCGAGGTTTGACCGCTGGCAGTCCGGGCTAATGCATTAGCTGCGTTTGGGCGGAAAATGGCTAAATAACATTAATACTTATCTCCACAGAGAGCATGGTTGCTTATGTTGAACAAGGTCAAGGTGACTCCGCTTGCGGCAGAAAGCTTCGGCGTTCGCTCCATGTGCACTTTCGTCGAAACGCCTGATGTGAAAGTGCTTCTGGACGCAGGAGTCTCGCTTTGCCCTTCCCGTTTCGGGTTGCCGCCGCACCCGATTGAATTCCAGACCATAGCACGATTGCGCAGGCGCATTGCGGAAGCTGCCGACCAAGCCGATGTGGTTACGATTAGCCATTACCATTTTGATCATCATACACCCAGTTACGAGGACTGGTTGGGCAACTGGACCGAAGCTACGGAGACGGCGCGGCAGATTTACCAAGGCAAGCGAGTGTTAATGAAGAATCCACGGGAGAACATCAACCCGAGCCAGCGGCAGAGAGCTTGGCTGTTCCAGAAGACAGGTGGCAAGTACGCAAGCTCCTTGGAAGTTGCAGACGGCAAAGCCTTCGCATTCGGCGGAGACACGGTGCTGCGTTTTTCGGAAGCTGTTCCGCATGGTCCGGAGGATGCGATGCTTGGCTATGTGGTCATGACTACGGTCGAGTGCGATGGTGAACGGTTTATGTTCGCACCTGACGTTCAGGGTCCCATGTCCACGCGGGCACTGGATCTGATTCAGGCTGCAAAACCGCAGATAGTTATGGTTGGTGGACCGCCGTTTTATCTGGGCGGCTTCAAAGCTGATGAAAAACAGTTGCAACGCGGAGTTGACAACCTCCTGAGTTTGGTGGAGACGGTTCCGTTGACTGTGCTTGAGCATCATGCGTTGAGGGATGAGCATTGGCGCGAGAGAACCCAGCAGGTGTTCGCTTCAGCAACCGCAGCGGGGCACCGTGTGGTAACGGCGGCGGAGTTTACAGGCGAAGAAAACGTGTTCTTGGAATCAAAGCGCAGGCAATTGTACGTTGAACATCCGCCGTCGAAGGAGTTTGAGAAGTGGATGCGGTTGGGCTCACTGGAGTTGAGTCATGTCAAGCCACCCGTGTGAAATGTGCTCTGGAAAATGGAAAAGCTATAATGCAAGGCTGAGAGTAAATACGGTAACTTTAAGATTGGTGTGTTGAAAAGATGACTGAACGCGATAACTTGACTAACCCCGAAAAATCAAAAGAATATGCTAATACTATGAAAACCAGCGCAAACGAATTGGAAGAACTGAGGAAGCAGCTGCAGAATTTGATGGTGAAATTTGGGCTGAGGGCGCTGAAGCTTTACCAGACAGGCACAAACGAACCGTTGCAGCCCCCGCAAATGTCATACCTGATAAAGTATGAACTCACAAACGCCATACAGGATCTCACTGCTGCAGAGAACATGGAAGCTATAATCAATGCAACAAAGGCAGAGTGGCAAAAACAACATAAAAAATAGCTTATCCTCCATCACTTATTTTTACTTAACTGCATTTTAGCCTCATTTTTCATTAGATGAAGAATTGTTGTATCTTATCGACACCCACACAAGTTTATACAATAAACCTGTTTTATTTTGTTAGGTGCTATCTCATGAAGGATAATCTTGAATGCCCCTGGTGCGGCTCCAATTTCGAAAACAAAAAAGAACTAAATCAACATGCGCACGAACATTATGCACCTCCAATAGGCGCATAGCGATTCTGGATTGCCTAAAACAAATCCGCCAAGCATCTGTTAGGCTGGATTCAACCACATGGGGTAAATCAATACCTATAGCTACTTTCCTTGTTTCATTCCGAAGAAGAACTCGCGTAGCTTACTTTCTAAACTAAATCTGAATTATAGATTCATATGCTTTTTATTTGCTCGCTGCCAAAGTATGATTAGATGGGCAGGCGAATCTTGCCTAAGAATTAGAATAATCTAATTCCTGCTCAGCCTTCTCCTTTCTCCATGAGCAACAAGATTCGCCAACCTCATCCACGAGTAACAGAGTAAACTTTTACTCTGTCTTTGCTCGGTCCCAAACGCTTCATGGGTTGCGAGGTGATTTGTGATTAATTTGGAGCAGATTTGAGAGAGATTCTGAAAAATCGATTAATAGTCTTCCAGCTAAAAGCATTCAACCAGCAGCGTTGGAGACGAAAAAATGAAGCAAGAACAAGTGTATGTATTGGATTTAACCCGAATACAGGGGAGTGGAGAATTCAAATGTCCAAAATGTGGAGTTGCCATTTCTCCAGAGGATGAAACAAACGAAGTTTACTCCATTCTGGAGGCGAAGGTAGAAAAGCAAATTCTGAAAGCATTGGTAATTCAATGCAACAGGTGCACAAGCCAGATTCACTTGAGAGGTTTTTCTCTCCTGCAAAAACTGAGCAGATAGTTTTTCAAACCCGCACAGCTAGGAGTAAGTCTCTGAGAGCAGCCGAAACACGAAACACATATCTGTTCAAGGCACCAACAGTTTCTTGGTGTTTTAACTTGGATGTTTTCGAAGCTATCAAGAAAAGGCGAAGTGTAAGAAGCTACTTGGATAAGCCTGTTGAGGAAGAAAAACTCATGAGGGTTCTGGAGGCAGCGCGTCTTTCCCCCTCCGCCGTAAATTTTCAACCCTGGCACTTCATAGTAGTTACAGACAAAACTGCCAGAGAAAAACTCTTCAAAGCCTACGCACGAAACTGGCTTGCCACCGCACCCATAATCATAGTTATCTGTGCTTCCCCAGAGAAAGCTTGGCGGAGAAGCGACGGAGAAGAATTCTGGAAAATTGACGCAGCTATTGCAATGCAGAGCTTGGTTCTTGCAGCCACCTCAGAAGGGCTAGCTACCTGCTGGATCGGCGCTTTCGACGAGAAAAAAGCCAGAGAAGCCCTCGGAATCCCCGCGCACATAAGGGTCGTCGTCATGACTCCTTTAGGCTATTCTGCTGAAAAGATGGGGCCAGTGGCTGAAAGAAAGGCAATTGAGCAGATAGTTCACCATGACCACTGGTAGAAATAACCTGAAACAGCCAAAAAGAAACCAGTACAGCATGGTTCTGCTACGAGAACACTTTGTTCTTCAGGGAGAGCTAAAAGCCACTTGTGCTATACGGTTCATATGCGGTGACGGATCGGTCAACATATAAACGTGGAACCCAACATCTTGGCGCTGCAACATCTGTCAAGTCGCTCGCCCTGAAATCCTTCCAGTCAAGGAAAGGAAAAAGGGAACAACGTACACGGGGAACAAATGGCTTTGGGACTCATCGCGTCTTGGCAGGTGTTTCAGTTGGGTGTTTTCTTCCACAACCGCAACACATCCTCCCTCGCCCGCTCCGTCACCCACTCTCTCTCAGTAACCTAAGGAGTAGATGAAACAGATGAAGAATAGTCATTCAGAAAGCCTCGGCAAAACTTGGCGAACAGCATTTCACAAGACGCCAACTCCGGTTGATAGGGGCAAGGCAAACCAGAAACTGATTCAGCTTCTCATCAAAGATTCAAACTAACAGTGCCGCCCTAATAATATTCCAGTGTGAGCCAAGTGCTATGTAGTTAAAAAAGAAGCTGGAAAGAAGGGAAATAGGACACTGGATGTGAAAGCAGCGAAAACCTGTGCAATGCTCACTTTGCTTTTAATTAATTTGGTTTTTTTGGTTCACGTATCAGCCGCTGGGGCAACCGAGCAATTTGTTCAAGCGCAAGTTCTCGCAACTGAATCGTCAACGCCGTCTTTGCTCCCTGTTGTCGCATGGCAAAACATCATTTCTGGGGACCTTGGCGTCTCAGCAAATCAGGTGATACAAACGAGCGACGGCGGATACGCCGTTGTGGGTGATGGCAACGACAAAACTTTTAGTCCAGGAGCCTTAGTCAAACTGGACTCGTCCGGTGGCATTCAATGGAACAAAAATTACAGCATAGTTGATCTCAAGGCTTTGATGCAGGCTAAAGACGGAGGGTTCGCGCTTGCAGGTTACGACTTCCGAGGTACTGCTGGAGCATTGCTTGTTAAAACGGATTTAGAAGGCAACGCTCTATGGAACCAGACCTACGGCAACATATTTATCAGTTCTATTTTGCAGACGGCAAACGGTGATTACATCTTAGGAGGAAATACAATACACCTCTATGAATCCACAGTGTACGGCTCTGATTTCTGGCTCGCTAAGGTAAATTCGGCAGGAACTCTGCAGTGGAGTAAAACATACGGAGGAACAGGTGACGAGGCAGCTTATTCAGTTGTGCAAACCGCGGACGGCGGATATGCAATGGCAGGAGGCACAGCCTCATTTGGCTTTGGAGGCGGAACTGATTTTTGGTTTGTTAAAACCGACTCAGAGGGCAATTTGCAGTGGAGCAAAACGTTTGGAGAAAAGGGCGATAACGAGGCAAGATCAGTTATCCAAACCATCGATGGAGGCTACGTATTGGGTGGCAACACGAACGGTTACGGAGCAGGAGGCACTGATGCATGGCTAATTAAGACCGATTCGTCAGGCAACATGGTATGGAACAAAACTTACTTTGGAGCAGGAGTTCTGACTGAGAGAGATGGTATTCCCACATTTCCAGTACCTACTTCAAACGGAAGTGGAGATGATTCCGCGAATTGTCTGATTCAGACAAGCGATGGCGGACTGGCATTCACGGGAACCAGACCCTCTTACGTAAGTGTTGATTCCCTTGTTTGGCTCGTCAAAACTGACGCCTCTGGAAATATGCAGTGGAACCAAACTTTTCCGCAATCTTTTGGCGGCACGTCATCATCGCGGAGCGGAAATTCACTTATTGAAACAAGCGATGGAGCTTTAGCAATAGCAGGCTTTCAGCAAGTACCAAGTTTCCCCTGGATTGGCACCTACTATGTGATTAAAACTGAGCCAGTATTACCGCCACCTTCAACATCTCCTTCAGCGAGCCCAACATCAACGCTCCCTTCGGGAGGTCCAGGTCAGTTTCTAACTTTTCCGTCTACTACTATAAGAGCTGACGGAAGTGTTGACCCTGTAACAGCACCTATTCAACGCAGCGGAAACATTTACGAGGCTACTGGAGATTCGTACGGTTCATTAGTCATCGAGAAGGACGATGTCATAGTTGATGGCTCAGGACACTTTCTTTTAGGAAACGGCACCTTTGGAGACCTATTTATCAGAAAGTCAGAAACAGGAATTGCATTGGTGGACCGAAGCAATGTCACAGTAAAAAACTTTCAAGCCGAGGGCTTTGTGAATAGTATATTCGTTAGCGGCTCCGCCCGCGTGACTGTTACGAATGTAACCACTGCTGGGAACGATGTGGGGATTTTTGTATCCGATTCTATGTCTACTTTTATCTTGAGCAACCTGTTGACACAAAACAGTCGAGGCATCTCGATTACAGACTCCTCAAGAACCAGAATAAGCGACAATTATATTCAGGCAAATGGTCGTGGGATTTTACTCTATAATGCTAATGGAAGCCTCATTTCTGGGGACACTATAAGAGACTCTCAGGGTGACGGATTCTCAGGTATTGAGGTTCGTTTGGGTTCCAACAACATTTTCTGCGGAAACTTATTCCAAAACGTAACTGATGGAATTTTTTTCGTTGAGTCATCAAGCGCCACGGTAGTGGGAAACAACTTCATAGATAACAGCGGCTTGTTAGTGTATTCGACTTCCGGCTGCAAGATCTACTGCAACAACTTCATAGATAGCTCCGCAGCCCGTGCAGGCGACCAGGAGAACTCTTGGGATAATGGAACAGTCGGCAACTATTGGGGCAGCTACTTGCAGGTATATCCTGACGCCTCGGAAATAGATAATTCGGGAATATGGAATACCCCCTATGTTCTGGCAGATAGTCAGGTAGCGGATAGAGTAGTTCTAAGTGTCAATAACACGGATCATCACCCGCTCATGTCACCAGTTACCGATTCAGAAGCACTGGGTCTGCAGCAGACTTTAGAGCAAACATGGGATTCACAATCTTCTCCATCGCCATCAGCAGACATGCTATTTGACTGGAATCTTGTTCTGCTTGCCTCTTTGGCAATAGTTGCTGTTGTTGCAGTTGTGGCGGTTGCGGTTTTGAAGAGCCAAAAAAAGCATACTTAACCATCGACAGAACCAAGGAATTGAATTTGCGTTTCAGCCTTTATGTAAGCGAGGGGTAGGTCTCCGCACGCAGCAGGCCTCAAACAGCCAACTGTGAAGCACGGGTTCTTCAGAAGGGTTGAAGCTAATTATAGAGGGGGATAGGTCTCCGAGAGCAACA
Organism: Bathyarchaeia archaeon; assembly: GCA_041479225.1. Lineage (GTDB taxonomy): Archaea > Thermoproteota > Bathyarchaeia > Bathyarchaeales > Bathycorpusculaceae > JADGNF01. The sequence continues at coordinate 3,071 of JBGOXQ010000047.1, read as the reverse complement.
GGAGCCAGCGCCATCTAAATTTTTATATAGTTTTCCGCCACACAAACTGAGCAGACACCCATGACTTCTCAAAAAGCCATAACCATGAAACCCGTGGGCACCGTGAAAACCACCGCCATAGGTGACGAAGTCAAAGACAAAAACCGAACCTCAGAAATCGTCCTCAACCCCGAACTAACACCAGCACTTCAAGGCATAACCGAGTATTCGCACGCGTTTATCCTGTTTTGGCTAAACCAAGTCACTGCAGAACAACGCAAAATCCTGAAAATTCACCCAAGAGGCAGAAAAGACCTGCCGCTGAGAGGAATCTTCGCAGTAAGAACTAATCTTCGCCCCAACCCAATCGGGCTGACGCTGGTGGAACTCATAAAAGTGGAAGGCAACGTGTTAACCCTCCGAGGACTAGACGCCTTCAACGGCACACCAGTCTTGGACATTAAGCCTTTTGACTCATGGGACGCCGTGGAAAATGCAAAAGTTCCCAAATGGTGGCTCAAACTGGAAGAAGAGAAAAGGCAAAGCCCTAAGGCTTAAGGCTGAACCGCATCTCCGCTGCCTTCACAATTGCTTCTCTAAGCTGTTCCCCTTTGACTTGAGAGTTTTTCACGCATGCAAGTTCGTCAGCAAAAACCGAGTCTTTAACAGCCGTTCTCACCCAGTTCTCGAAATCCCCGCGGTAAAGGTGAAACTCCAGCGACGTTATATCAACAATCTTGACTAACTCATAGAATTCCTTAATGCTTTTCGCCAAAAAACACGTCGGCTGATCCATACCCAAGTAAAAGCAAAACGCCATGTTCACAGGCACCGCCACAACAGCTCTGAGGGCAGCTTTCCCCTTTTCCGTGATGCCATATCCACCGCCAACTCGGGATACTAAACCAACTTTAGCAAGTTCATGAACCTGCTCAATCGTTTCGCTAGGCGTTAAACAAACCTTCTGCGCAAACTCAGTCATATCCATGTGGCTCGTAACTTCAGCCATAATTTTTAAAACTTTGGATTGCTGCTCGTTCAAGAATCTCACTTCCAACTGCAACTACTATTGATGCGCTGAACCTTAAATGTGTTAACATCCACGCACATTATTCTTATTAACCTGAAAAACAGTAGTACAATCATGAACACTGGTTATGTTCTTTTCTGCGGAAAAACCTCCCTTGGACAATGCCTCAGCAAAAGAAACTTCACCTGCGCTGACGAAAAAACAGAAGAAGTCAAAGCGATACCGAAAGGCTCCGTGCTCTTCATGTACAACACCGACGCAAGAAGCCTCATCGGACCATTCACAGCAGCCAGCGAAGGCGCCTCAAGAATAGAAACAGGCACATGGACATCAGAAATCGACGAACACTCAGCCTCAGCCAACGTCAAACTCGAATGGGAAGACCTCCACATCATAAACAACGCCGACGAACGCTTTCCATTTCTGAGAAAACCCGAAAAATGCAAACTCCCCCAGCTCAGAATACAGACGCTGCTGGACGCATTGAAAGAAGCAACCGTGTACAAGGGCTAAAAAAGAAGAACACCCTATTTTTTCTTCCTCAAAAAAGCCTTCGACCCCAGCCTGTTACCAAATTTCTTAGAATTTAGGGAAGAACGGCGCCGGAACCACCAAACCCAGCACAGCACCAAAAAGCATGCTTATCGCCGCAAATACAAGTATAGCAAGTAAGGCTATTGCTAAAGCTTTCAGCCAACCTGTTTTGAAGCTTGCCTTAAACACCCAAGTCCACGCTATGAACGCCAAAATCAAAGCCCAAATGTACGCGCCTGACCCTATCAACGCACCCAAGAAGTAATCTACCAAAAACATGGTTACAGCGTAAATTGTTGGCCCAAAAAGCGTGGCAAACATGGCATCGCTCAAGGTGGATTCGCCAGCAGTCACGATTTTCGCAGCTATGTACACAGGTATCGAAACGATAATCCACAGGATGATAAGCCCAACTATTAAGGCAAGCACACCCAGAAGAGTAACTTCACCAATGATTGGTGCAAACGTCTCACCTAAAATAGGCGCAAACAAAATACTGAAAACTCCTGCAACCAACTCTAGGCACCTTTCCTTATAAGAATTTTGAGCAAAGTAAACCACAAAACCTACACGACGGCAAGCTCTGGAAAAAGAAAAAAGTCCCGCAGATGCCACAAAGCATAAATTCTTTCGCTTCACCTTTAAGCCTCTGTCGGGAGGTAGCTCAGCCTGGCAGAGCTCTCGAGTTAGCTAACAAGCTTAGCTGACGGAGACGCTGTAGAGGTCTACCCACGGTAGGCTTCATTCTAGCCTGCTTAGGCCACAGATACCGAGCTGTCGCAGGTTCAAATCCTGCTCTCCCGACCATTTTAAGAATGACGATTTTTTAATTTTTTACGTTTTGAACGTCAAGTTTGTATTTTGCAATAGGCTTTTTTGTGGCGATCAACGATTCTCCGTTTTGGATTTGGTTTTGGACAGCAATCAGCATATATATTCCAAGTTAATATTGTGTTAATACGGTGATATTGTGGTCAAGGCGATAGTAACAATCGACGATCGAACGAACCGAATCCTCAACATAGTCAAAGCCAAGTATGGTCTCAAAGACAAAAGCCAAGCCCTGAACTTGATGGCTCAACAGTTTGAGGCATGTGTCCTGGAGCCCGAGCTAAGACCCGAGTTCATTGAAAGCTTAAAAGTCTCAGAAACTGAAAAGACGGTAAAAGTCAAGGACTTCGCAGCCAGATATTCTGAGTGATTGCTTGTATTCTTTAGAAGTGGTTGAAAAAGTAGATAGAATATTTAAGAAACTGCGAAAGAAAGATTTGGCGCAGTTTGAAACATTATATAGAAAGATAACTGAGATTTTGGCGAATCCTCAGCAGTTCAAACCGTTGCGGAGTCCTATGCGGCATATGCGCCGGGTCCATGTGGGGTCATTCGTTCTTGTCTATGATGTAGATGAGGCAAGAAAGGTTGTTACTATAAGAAGATATGCGCATCATGACACTGTTTACAAATAGGTTTATTTCCTAAACTAAAGAAGAGCTAACATGCTTGGCCCGAGGAGAAACTGCAGAGGGTT
>JBGOXQ010000046.1:0-10248 GCA_041479225.1 Bathyarchaeia archaeon | reverse complement strand
AGGAAATTGCCGCCACTGTCCGCCCCTCCCAGGGCATATAAGCTATCGTTCACGTTTACCAAAGACAAACCGCCACGAGCGGTTGGCATCGAAACGCCCATCGACCAATTTCTAATTTCAGGATCATAAATCTGAGTCCAATTCACGTTTGGGGCTCCATTATTGCCATAGCCACCAACAATGTAAATCCTCTCTGCAGCCATCAAACCTGTAGTGGAGCATGCTGCCATGCCAAACATTGGATTTGGCAATGGTGGTCCTTGCACCCAGGAGTTTGTTTTCGGATCGAATATTTGGACGAGATTGACGTATGTGTTCGTGCCTTTGTAGACATATGTGCTCATTCCCCCGATAATGTAGATCTTGCTGTCCATCACAGCGGAAGCATAGAAAGCAACTGGTGTCGGGATGGATGCCATTTGGGACCAAGAATCATTTACGGGATCATAAACATCGTTTGATTGAATAGGCCAAAACGCGCCAAAACCACCCCATTGACCTCCACTTATGATGTAGATTTTGCCGTCAACAACATTAGCCTGCATATCCCACCTCAGGGTATCTAGCGCTGTTTTGTTTTCCCATGTGCCACTTTCAGGATCATATGCCTCGTTAACATAAGTCACTGCACCCGTATCATTAGCGCCATTGCCAATAACATAGATTCTGTTTCCGTAAGCAACTACTGCAAAGGTATTGAGTCTTTCAGGCACAGAGGCCTCATGTACCCATTCATCCGTGTTTGGGTTATAAACCTCCAAGTTTGATCCCATTGTTACCGCATACAGCTTGCCGTCTAAAGAGGCTACCTTGCCAGTGTGTTGGCCAAGCGAGTGCAAAGATGGCGTTTTTGTAATCCAGTAATCTGACGTGGATGAAGCACCCTGCGCAGTAGTAATTACGCTGAACGCTATGAAGATTGAAACGAAGATGAAGGAATAAACGCGATTTCTCACTTTTTCACTCGTGGTGTAATTGGCGCTTGAGACTTATTATTCTCACTGAAGAACAGATTGTTCTCCCACAAGAACACTGCAAAGATTTAGGAGGCACACAGCAAAATCTTCACTTAAACACCGCCTTTCCCCATTTTCTTTCTCAGAAAAGTTAAACTATTAATTTCAAGGATAGATAAATAGACCCGTATAATTTTGAATGTGAAAAAAATAAGGAAACATTTCCGTCAAATTTTACCTCAAATGTTAAATATTAAATAGAATAATTAAAATTGGGGAGAAAACAAAATGAAAATACAGAAATTCGTAGTATATCTAACTTGTATTGTAGTACTCACTACGATATTGGCTGCTTTCCCAATCATAGTGAAACCTGTTAAAGCTGCCGAACAAGTCACCATTTTGAACCATCAGGGATTTGTTGATTCTACAGGGGCCTACATGGTTTATGGGGAAGTCAAGAATACTGGAGACACTGCAGCTCAGAATATCGTCGTTAAGGTTACGTTCTATGATTCATCAAACGCAGTTCTTGACGAGGGCGAGTTGAACGTATACGTAGATGTTTTATTGCCTGGAAGAAGGTCTCCTTTTAGCGCCATAGCAGGAGTTGAAGGAACGTTAGTAAAATCTTACAATGTCGAGCTACTGGATCTCACCATGCCAGCGGACAGCTTGCCTTTAGGTCTTGAGATAGTATCATCAAGCGCTGAAGTCAAAACGCAATATGAAAGCGTGATGTTAAATGGACAGGTAAAGAATAGCGGTACCCAAACGGCTACTTATGTTAAAGTCGTAGCCACACTCTATGATGGACCAAGCGGAACTGGAAATGTTGTCGGCGCAGCATCTACCACGGCACAACCGTCTAGTTTGAATTCTGGACAGACAGGTTCCTTTCAAACGGGAATTCCAATTGGCACAGGTAAATCTTATGCTAGCTACGTTTTAGCAGCTCAATCTCTCGAATACACATCTGCGGAGTATATTGCAGCAACAGGTCAAGCTTCTTCGACTGTACCTTCTTCAAGTGCAAGTCTTAATCCTTCCCCTTCAATTCCAGAGTTTCCGCCATTCGTTGTTGTACCGCTGTTAATTGTTACGATGCTGATAGTAGCCTTTGCAGTAAAGAAAAAACAAATCTAATCATTCAGCATAACCTGAGTAAATGCCATATTTGGCATTCTTTTTCTTCTTCAAGCGAAAGCGATTAAGTCTCTCTGCAGTAATAAGCCGCTTGAGTGAAAAGTTGTTGGATGAGAAAAGAGAAGGGTTAGGCTTTTTCTTCTTTGGCTGCAATGAGAACAGCGTTTATAACGCCATCGTTTCCTGGGCGACTCGTAACACGTGCCAGACCCAAGGTAGTTTCGATTTCTGCGCCCTTAGTGATTACGCCTCTGCGGTTGTAGTCCACGTTTGCGCGGTTGCTGACCACTCTGAGAATCTCGGTTTTCTCTGTTTTTCCACTTTTCGAGTTCGTCACTGACGCGAATTTGTCGCTTAGGACTTTGACTTTGCAGTTGCCGCCGAAGCCTCGTGGGCTCTTCCGCTTCACTTCTCCAAGTATAGTTTCAGCTGGGAATGCGCCTTGCTCATACTTTCTTTTTGATCGGTAAACTCGTTTTCTGCCGCCAGTGAGTTTCTTTTTGTGGATGTGACCTTGCCAGACTGACATTTCAATTTCCCTTTTTGACCTTTTAAGTTCGAGTGTTCACTACAACCGCTGTTTTCAATATAAACGTATCCGTTCTACGGTTGAGGTTCGTCCTTTAGGGCTTCTCCGAATATGCGCTTCAAATCCCGCTTCAACGACGCGGTGTCCATGGTTAAGCCGAAGTAATCCGCAAAGTAATCCGTGGTCTTGAGAACCATGGTGCGCCCACTTCGCTCAGCCGCTATCAAACCCATCTCCTTAAGAATCTTCACGTGTCCATAGGCGTGTTGACCGCGCACTTCGATGACTCTTTTCTGCGAAAGCGGCTGCCTGTAAGCTATATAACTTAGAGTTTTCAGTGGACCAGACGAAAGCAGAGGCCTATTCACCAATTTCTTGACAAGCGGCGTGTAATCCGCCTTCACCTGCATAACGTAACGTTCATCCTTCAACTCAAGAATTTCCAGCGCAGTATTTCTAGCCAAGTATTCCTGAATGAGGGCTTTAACGTAGGACTTTGCCCTCTTTTTTGAACGCGTATTCAAAGTCGCACAGATCTCGTTCAGATCCAGGGGGCGTCCTGCAACGTACAGGGCAGCTTCTAACAGCACTAAGCACTGCTGCTTTTTCTCTTCATCCGCGTTCGGCTGAGACTCAGGATTCGCTGCTGTGTTGCTCATGTTTCGCCACTTTCAGGTTTCCAATCGCTATGTATATTTCTTCTGTTTCCTCGTTCTGCCACAAATTCACCCGTCCGTCCTGCGCCAGAAACAGCAAAAGGATGAACGTGCGGACGGCATCTATCCTTGGGATGCCTTTAATCAAGGTTGAAAACTCGATTATTCCTGTGCCTTTTACCATCTCGACGAGGCGGTCATAAAGCTTGTCCATCTGCAGTTCGAGTTCCGCGATGAACTTGTCGAATTGGGGCATGAGGTCGGAGGCTTGGGGAAGGACAGGCTGATTAACTACTCTGTCGATGGTGGCGAATTTTTCGCCTTTCAGCACTTCGTTCAAGACTTCCAACAAGTGCTTGATAGTAGTTGATGTAAGTTCGTGGCGCAAGGGCAGAAACAGAGGGGGTGGAACAAAATCTGGAGGAGGTTTAAGCGGTGTAGGAGGTTCCTGAAGGGTTAACAGAAGCTTGGACTTCATCAGGTAAATGATTGCGGAAGAGTCCAAGGCGACGCCTGAAGCGCGGAAATCCACTTTGCCTCCTTTCTCCATCTCCGTCAGGAATGACCTGAGCAGGTAAGCGATGTTTACGTTCCATGGCGTGAGCTTCTCGAGTTTGCTGACGTCGAAGAGAATGTTCCAAGGTGGGCGCATGTAAAAGGGTCTGCGGGTTGGAGTTGGAGGTGTGGTTTCCATCAGCGGGCTGCCTCCATGAACTTGGCAGATATAACTGCTGATACTCCGTTACGCTCGTAGACTCCGTATACTCGTTGTGCCCTGTTCACCATCTCAGGCTTAAGGGTGATGACTATGAACTGGATTTTTTCCGATTCCTCCAAGAAAAGCTCGGCAAGTTTAGTTGTGTGGAAAGCATCCAAGTGAGCGTCCACTTCGTCAAGCACATAGAACGTGGTTGGACTGAACTCTTTGAGCGAGAAGATGAAAGCCACAGCTGAAACCGAGCGTTCTCCACCACTCGCGCCACTAACCACGATAGATGGCTTGTCTGGGAACTGAACAAGCATGTCGATGCCGCCTTGGAAAGGTTCATCTGGATTCTCAAGCTTCAACGTGGCGGTGCCGCCTCCGGTCAGTTTGGTGAAGTATCTGTCTAGGTTGGTGTTAATTTTTGTGAAGGCGTCCATGAAGACTTTGCGTTTCTTGGCTTCGATTTCGTCCATGAACTGGACTATGGCTTGTTTTTCTCGTTCCAGTTCGTTCAAGCGCAGAGAAAGCTCGCGGTATCGGGAAATTTGCTCTGCGTAGTGGGAGAGGGCAAGCTGGTTAACTGCGCCGATTCTTTCTAGTTCGAAGCGCATCATTTGAATGCTGGTCTCTGCCTCTTCAACTTGCTTCTGCGTGGTTTCCAGCGGGTTCTCATAGTTGAGCAGTCTAAGCTGATTCTGGTATTGCCCAAGCTGCATTCGGGAGGTCTGAACGTTCAACTGTAGCTGGTTGAACAGTTGTTCAGCTTGCTCGTAGTCTGTATCTATCGAACGCAGTTCGGTGTCTATGTTGTCTATTTGGGAAGTGAATTTCTTTGAGTCTTCTCGGGCAGAAAGCACTGCGTTTGACAGCTCCACGCGGCTTTTCTCTTGCCCAGTAAGTTCCTGCTTGACTAATTCTCTCTCTTGAAATGCCTCTACCACATCCTTCTCAACTTTCCGCTCCTGTTGCTCCACTTTGCTGAGTTGGATTTTGCTGTTTTGATAGCCCACCCGCAAGACGTTGTCAAACTGGCTTTGGCAAGTGGAGATTTCGGTTTGAACAGTTCCGAGTTTCTGTCTAAGCGTATTCAGTTCTTCGCCGATTTTTTCCCGTTTTACTTCCAATTCTTGAATGTGTCCAACGTCGGTTTTTCTTCGGAAATCTGCGTGTTCGATTTGGAGTTTTTGCTGCTCTTTAAAGATGGCGTCTCTTTCAGACCTGTAAAGGTTCATGTGTCCTTTTTCGATTTCTATTTCCTTCTCGGTTCGGTAGCGGAATTTGTCTACGCGTCTGAGGCTGATTTGGGTTCTTTTGACGGTTCGTTTCACTCGGATGATTTCCCTGTCCAGAGTGCCTATGGCTTCAGAGAGGCGGGTGATGTCTATCTTGGACCGTTCAATTTCCTCTTCAAACGACGCTATATCATTGCCCCGTTGGCTCAGATGTGTCTGGAGGGCTTTCACGGCTTCGTCTAGGCTTTTGATGGCGTTTTCGCTGGGAATAATCGTGGAGAAATCTATGGGTGCACGGTAATATCCGCCTTCGAAGGCGCCAGGCTCGTAGATGTCACCGTTAATCGTGACGCTTCGGTAGCCTTGGTTTGAGAGGGCAAATGCAACCTTATCATCAGCTACTACCAATGTGTCTCCGAAGACGTAATTGACGGCTGTCTCGTGGTTCTTATCACTTTTCACAAAGGCTGAAGCCACATCAATTATTCCTTCGCGGTGGGGCACTGTGAACGGTTTTGGACCTGTGGCGCCCTGAAGCGGGATGATTTTGATTCTGCCCAGTTTCATTCTTCGCAAGGTTTCTGTGCACATAAACGCGGAGTCGATGTCTTTCACAACCAAAGCGTCAAGCCATCCAATTGCCGCTGCGTCCAGGGCTTTCTTGTAGCTCTTGTCTATCTTGATGAGGTTTCTGAGCCGCCCGTAAACGCCTGTGATAACGCCTAAATCTCCGAGCTCTTCTATGCTGCGAAGGGCTTTTTCTTCAGACGCCACGGTTTCCGCGAGTTCTTTTTGTGTGACGAATTCAATTACTGCTTCCTTGGCAGAGTCAGCTATTTTTCCAGCTTCAGTTATTTCTATTTCAGCTGAGTCTTTCTGAGCTGTTCTTTTATCGATGTTTTTCTCGAGGTTTTTAAGTTGAACTTTCTGATCTTTTTGAAGTTTCTCCAGTTCAGCCAGCGAGGTTTCAACTTCGGCAAGGGTGGCGGTGAATCGTTCTTTTCGCGCGCCAAGTTCTCGAAGCCTGCCTGAACTGGCTTTGACGAAAGTTTTCGCCTTGGTGTATTCTGAGCGTAAAAACGCAAGCCGTTTATTGTGGCTCTCGATTTGAAGCTCGATTTGGCGTATTTTTTTGCTGTTTTCTCCCAAGTTACCCCAAAGTTGAGCCGTTTCCTGAGCCAATGAGGCATGCTCGGTTTCTTGGGTGTCGATTTGAGTTTGCAACTCTTCGAATTCGGCGCGTTGTTTTCTTATGTTAAGCCTGTTTTGCTGGATTTCGTTACGCAGGCTTTCGTACTGCCCCAAGTTGTTTTCTCGGACGCGTTTGAAGCCTTCGAGGCTGGCTTGTCCAGAAGTTATTTTACTGTTCAACTCGGTAAGCTTGGACTTTAATTCGCCGATTTTGATTTGGACCCTCATGACTCCTGAGCTGCCATCTTCAACGACTTCGCTGCTTAGCCTTCGCCATTCGCCTTCGATTTCACGTCTCTTTGACCTGCGACCATCGCGGATTTCTCTGAGTTTGTCGGCTTTGTTTTTAGCTTTTTCAGTTTGATTCAGAGTTTCTTCCAGTTTCTTGATCAGCTGAGTAATTTCGTGGCTAACCCTGACAGCTTCGAACTTTTTGATTTCACCCTGGATGAAGTTTGACCTTTCAAGCTGGTTGCGTTCTCTCTCTAAGTCGTCTAAGCGTTTTTGGACTTCATCTATTCTTCCCATGGCGGTGCGGATTGAAATGTCTGCAGTGCGCAGTTTCTCTTCTGCGTCTGCTTTTTCAGCGTCGTATTGTCCTATGCCGACGAGGTCTTCGATGATTTTTCTACGTTCCATGGGAACGATGTCTGTTAGCCTTGTAATAGTGCCTTGAGGAATGATGTTTTGGCTGGTGCTACTTATCGCAGCTACTGAGAGCAATTCAAGAATGTGTTGCCGCGAGATTCTTCTGCCGTTAAGCCTGTAGACACTTTGCCCGTTGCGATAGACTTCCCGTCCAACCGTGACAGTGGTTGTATCTACCGCCATGAGTCCGTCAGAATTGTCAAATTGAATGATGACCTTGGCCATTTTTGATCTTTCTAATCCAGCTTTTTCGGAGCCGTAAAAAATTAGTTTGGCTGCATTTTCGGCGCGCAGTCTTTTTGTGCTTAACTCGCCCAGCGCGAATAAGCAGGCGTCCATGATGTTGGTTTTTCCGCTGCCATTAGGTCCTGTTATAGCGGTGAATCCCTTATCCAGCGTCACCTTGACGGTCTGGGGTCCAAAGCTTTTGAAGCCTTTTATTTCGATTCTTTTGATGTACGGCATTCACTCTGCGCTCTCAGGTTTGGAAACGTGTAACTTCTTAGTTAAACACTTTCATCAACATTCTTATAAAAGCTTATACAATTAGCCCCGCGTTCAGACGTTGCGCTCTTGAAACCAGCAAATAGAGAACAAAAAATGCATGCTCTTTCCAGTAGAAAAATTGTGGCAACGAAAAATGTTGCCGTGCTTGTCAGTTAGGTAATTCTTTTTTCTTTTCGAAGAGACGAGTTGGCTATTTTGACATGGCCCTCAGTTTTGTCCAAAGTTTCTCCATTGTTTTCCAGCCTTTTCTGCGAGGTATGCCGCCCATGAATGCGTTTTTGGAAAAACTTGACTCACTCACGCCGTATACTCCAATCCAACCCTCGGTGTGAACCGCAATGCCTTTGTCGTTTTGTTTAAGGGTTATTTCAAAGTATTTTGGAGCAGTTAAGCCGAGTCCGCCAGGAATGCCCATTCTTCCTTTGAAAAAGTCATCCCGTTTTTCCTGTATATCGATTCCTTCTTCAGCCATCCAAACTGAAACTTCGTCTCCTATTTCTTTCATGCTTCTTCCTGTAACAAGTATTTCTTCAATTGTTCTTCCCATTTTATTTTCTCCTTTTATCTTTGTGGGGGCATATATTTTGTGCGTGTTAAGTATTTTAGCTTTTTCAAAAGAAATAACCTGCTCCGGCAGAAAGTTCACATTTACCGTGTGATGGAACCAAACTAACATGCTAGCCCCAAAATGTACCAGTGAAATGGAGAAGTGGTCGCGCTCAAATGTCTCGTCGGAGTCAGTTGAATGCTACCAGAAGTACAGATAGCGGTACCAGAAAATCATCCCAATTATGCTAAAGATGAAAACTATAAGACCAAAGACAAGCCCAACATACCCTATATTGTCTTTGTCTCTTCTCATAACCGCGGAAGCGCCTAATCCAACTCCCAATAAACCAAAGAATATTCCTAAGAAGAAAATGCCCACTATTCCACAGGCTATAGAGGCAATCGCAGTACCGTGTGACATATTTGAAGTAGCCTTCCAGCCGCAATCTGGACAAGCCTGCCATTCTCTTTTCAGGATTCTACCGCACTTTGGGCAGACTCTTTCAACGGGCGGTGGCGGTAGTGGATTTTCAGCTGCGGACACGTTGCTTTTTTCTCCGAGTTAAGAGTATTCCAGAAGTTTGTTAATAAATTTTTGCAGATTCGTTGCAGGAATAAACCTGAATAATCAGATTCAAGCGTGCATGGAGAAAAAGCGCAGATATAAAGAAAATTATTAAATACAGCGCTGAGTAGGAAATAGAAAAAGGTGGCGATAGTATGAGTTTTTTCAAGTTAGGCATGGACAAAATTCCGGAAGCCCTCACCTTAGCATTAATGCTCGTAGTAGTCATCGCTCTCTTCTACCTCAACATCGACTTAACTTACAAAATAGGCATTGGAGCATTAGCTTTCGGCGTAATTTTCCTGACAGGATTAGCTAACCAAGCCTTAAAACAGCAAAAAGAACAAGCAAAGAAACAGTAGACGTCAAGTTCTCTCCGCTCTTGATTCTATATATAAGGGGGGATAGCCGCAGAGAGCAGACAGCTAAAAGGCGGCTCTTAGTTTTCAATTTTCTATTTAAGTTTCTATTTATAGAGGGGCTGTAGACTCTTCCGAGCATAATAGACTAAAGAAAGGAAAAAAGAGTTCACTTAGTTTTTAATGCCGTTGCCGTTTCCATTGGTTTCTGGCAGCACCTTGAGCGCGCGGAGAATTTTCTTGAATTCTTCCTCTTTCAGCGAAGCTCTTCTGCCGTTCGCGTAGATTTCTTTAATACGTTCCACACAAGCTGCAACTTGTTCGTCGGTTGGAACGTTGCCAGTTAGCTCGATGATTTTGTGTCTTATGCCGCCCTTGCCAGATTGTTTGCCAATGGTTAAGCGTCTCGTGTTGCCGACGAGTTCAGGTGGATAAGGCTCATACGTTAAAGGGTCGTTGATTATGCCGTGTGTGTGTATGCCTGACTCATGTGCGAAACCGTAATCGCCCACTATGGCTTTGTTAGGCGGAACCACATAACCTGTTGCCTTGCCGATAACGTCTGCTGTCACTTTAAGCTTCTCAGTTTTGCCCTTGTACTTCATCACGCCATAATGCATGTACAAGTTCATCAGGACCTTTTCGGTTTCAGCGTTCCCCGCACGCTCGCCGATGCCCAGATACGTTGTGCTCAAGTAGATTTTGTCCCAAACGCCATCCGCTGCCCGCATCGCCGCAATGGTGTTCTCCACAGCGTTCCCAAAATCATCGTGTGCATGCATCTCCAACGCTTTAATTCGCGTTTCCTTCTTTAACGCTTTGATTTTGGCGGGAATCCCATTCGGCAAAGGTGCCAAAGGATCAGACAAACCGATGCCAACCGTGTCGCATATACGGTAGCACTCGGCACCTGCATCTGCAACGGCGTTGACCCATTTTTTCTCAAACGCCCAGTCCGCACGAGTGCTATCTTCACCGTGAACGAACGTGCGTAACCCATGGTCCTTAGCCGCATACTCCACCACATCCACAACATTAGCTAAGAGTTGCTCACGCGTTTTCTCGGGCCACTTTGCTTTAAAGTGGATGTCGGAAACAGGATGCGAAATCCCCACTTCCTGGAAACCCAAAGCTATAGCGCTGTCAATGTCTTCTTTCACCGCACGGCACCACCCAGCAACCCTGCAATCCAACTTCAAGCTGT
>JBGOXQ010000045.1:0-10262 GCA_041479225.1 Bathyarchaeia archaeon | reverse complement strand
CGTGATTTGAACGCGGTTTTTCCAGCAAAGTTAACTTTCAAGGTGCCTTCGTAGGGGCACATCTCGACGCATCGGAAGCAGTTCATGCAAACCGTAGTTCTTATGTCTCCGCCTTTCTGCTCGTAAACGTCTGTAACTTGCACTGGGCAAACTCTTTTGCAGATGCCGCATTTGGTACATTTCTCTTCCACCTTGTTTATGTGCAGCAGAGGCGCCCACCTGAAAGCTCGGAACTTGTTTAGAATGGCTATGGATGCGCCTGTGGGGCAGAATCTGCACCAAAGCCGCCTATACATAAAGGCGCTGAGGAGGGTGATGGCGACAAACACATAGATGACAATGGTGGCGACGAATGCTGGATCAGTAATGTAGTAAGTTATGTCTCTAGCATAAGGGTAACTAAGACCCATCGCAGATATTCCTCTAGCTGGCAAAACCAAAGGTTCCAGAGGACCCAGCAGCAAATCCAGAGGTTTGAATGGTCCGCTTAAGAAAAGAAAGAGCGTTGTCTGATTGATTGCGGGTTGCAATGCACCAATAAAGAGCGGTATAATGAGGATGACGATTAAAATGACGTATCTGATCCTGTTTAGGTTTAGGTTAACTCTTTCAGAAAGCGTCCAATAACGTATTTTCAAGATTTTTCGAACATGAGTGACTATATCCATGTAGAAACCGAAGGGGCATATCCAGCCGCAAAAGAATCTTCCTGAAAAAAGGGTCATAACAAAAATGGTTATCATGAGTATCAATATCCACAGGGGCATGGTGAAAGAGTAGTAAATCGCGACAAGTGAAGATAACTGTATAAAGAGTCTGAGGAAGGTTACTTTTCGAGTGAGGTTCTTTACCCAGATGAGAACGACCAATATGCCTGCAAGCACAAGTGTCGAAGCCAATACCCATTGCAACGAATCACTTACGATTTGCAACGACATCTTAGGTCATCCTTCGTGATTGCATTTTCGTTTGCACATTCTGTCCGCGATCACTGTGTGGCACGCTGGCATGTTAAAGTCTCTTGAGCTTCTTTGCATTTTGCCAATAATGGATACCCGTAATCGAAGTGGTAACCGTGGTAGCTGCCACGGCGAAAGCAAGCAAACCGAAAGCCAAAGCTGAAAAACTGTTTCCGCTTGAAACAATGTTTTGTACTTCGGCTGGTTGGATTATAGACCTATTGTTCCATTCGTTAAGGTAGGCAATATGGTCTGCGTCATAAGGATAGCTTTCAGAATCTAATGGATACGGGTAGCCAGTCATATTGTGGAACGGCAACGGGTCTACGGCAAACGGGAACATTGGTCCCCAGTCTCCGCTTGACTTGAACCATGCGTCAACAAAGAAGAAGTAGTCTCGTTGCATACCATCAGCAAGCGGCGCTAATCCGGCAACGGGGAACAGGAGGGTAACTGCGTCTCCCTGCATTCCGATGACGAATTTGTCATCTTCAGTCAATATCAGAGAAGTTACGTCTCCGAAGCGTGTGAAGTTTCCAGTGGCGTTCGTGCCAGTGCTGAAAGAGTGGTAAAGGTTGGCAGTGGGATCAATGCGTTGAATTGTCATGTTCTGCTGGGGTGTTGTGTCTATGCCGATGTAGTCGAACGTGGTATTCCAGAAGTTGCTGATTCTCAGCGAATGATCGCTTGTCGGGAAGAGCCCTGTCAAGTCGACAACAAAAGTTCTCGCCACGCCATCGGCAGGTATCGGGAACTGTCTGCTAAGGGGAACAGGTACCCAGTTTCCGTTTGCATCTTTAACTTCCATGATAGGTGGTGGAGTGACCATTGTATTATTTGGCAATTCGCCTGCCGCGACTGCTGCGTAGAGTTTGTCAAGCCAAGTGGCATAATTTTCGCCTGGTCCCCAAGTGACAAGTGCTTTAACGACAAGTTTGATTTGTTGGGCGTCAGACAAGTTTCCAAGGTCTAATGTTATTCTGTTCCATTGTATATTGTTCCACGCAGGACTAAGCAACCCGTTAAACCCAGTAGTAGAAACTCCGTCCTCATGGGCTATCTGAGAGAGGACATTTTCTCCCTTCTCGTTAACGGCTGAAACTGGCACTAAGGGATTTTTGCTTATGCTGTAGATCTGTCCCATATAGTTCGGGTCAAGGTACTCTTCCACCATGGTTGAGTAAACGTCTGTACCTGCGGGGTGATCGACAACCATCATGTGAGCTGAGTCTAGATAGAAGATTTCGTTCCATCTTTGCTTCAGAGTCAAGTCAAAGTACGTGCCGTTCAACAAGCCTAGTTGATTGCTGTTTAGTTTAACGTAGTCCCAGGGGTTGTTTCTCCAGAAATTAATTGAACCGTCTGAATTCATGTATCTGATGTAGCCTAGCCAACCGTGATTTGAGATTTCAGCGATATAGACGTCGCTGGTTCCGTTCCAGATGTACAGTGAAGGACAGGAGCCGCCTCCAGTGAAAGATGCCGTGACTGTAATTTGGGCGTTCACGTTTACCGTTATCGTTGGAGACGAGGATCCAGTGTCCCAGCTTTGGAATGTGAATCTGCCTGTGGGGTCAGTTGGAGGCACTGCGACAGTGTATGATCCTACTGGTAGCAGTTCAGAGTAGAAAGTCTTGTGCGCCACGCCATCTAACGTGAAATCTACACCCATAACTGGAGATGAGGAAACGCTGAGCGTGTGATAACCTGTTTTAACGACCATGAATCCTCCACCGGTAAGTTCATTTACAGCAACTTTATGTGGACCTTCGCTTTGGGCAGTTACAGTAAATAGCACGGTGCTACTTGCGCCCCCATCTAACTGGACGGTTTTTGTTTCCACTGATACGTTATCAATAAGAAGTTTTACTGATTTGCTGCTTGGCGATGTGTCTGGATTTGTCGCTTTGACATTTACGGTCAGGTTATCTCCAACCCACACTTCGTAGGGCTTAACGAACATGTTGGATAGAGTAATTCGAGAGGGTTCTTGAATACTGAATTCACCCGTCAAATTGCCAACCACAACAGAATACGTGCCCTTGTTCGCTTCCGTTACGTTGAATACCGCTTTGGTATTTTCTCCCCCTGCCAACTGAACATCTTTGGTTCCAGCCACAGTGTTGTTAATCTTAAGGTCCACTGTGTAGCTTCCAGTTGTCTCTCCGACATTCGTTACGTTGACGGATATCGTAATGGGAGAGTTCGGCGTTGTTACGGTTGGATCAATCAGCAAGTTGGACAGCAGGAATTCAGCGGGTCTTGGAGGCGGCGCAGAAGGGTTGATTTTGAAGGAGCCATTTAGACTACCGATAGTAAAGAGGTACGTTCCTTCTGCTTGTTCTACAACCTCAAACAGCAAGTTTGCGCTTGCTCCTCCGTCTAGGCCCCCAGTTTTGGTTGCGAATGATGTGCCGTTAATCATGAGTTGTGTGGAATAGTTTCCACTCTCTGCTGCTCGGTTAGTTATTTTGACTTGAATTCCTATGGGTTCCCCGACTTTGGCTTCAGTTCGGTTAATCGCCAAGTCTGACAGCAAGAACACGTTTGAAACTGTGAATGTTCCTTCCAAATTGCCGATTTTAACAGAATGCGTTCCTTCAGCCGCATCTGAGACCACAAATTCCACCGTTTTGGTTTCCCCAGCTGACAACTGAATTGTTTTTTCTTGAATCTGCACGCCATCAAGCAAAAGAGACGCCACATATGATCCAGTACCTGTTCCGATATTGGTGACGTTTACTGAAATCGTTACGCTTTGACCAATCACAACCTCTATTTGACTTACACTGAGAGCAGTCAGCTGAATCTGTGCAAGATCAAGAATTGGTGCAGGCTGTGATGCGACAAAAATATAAGCCCCTGCAGCAGCGGCGATTATTATTACGTCAATAAGGAGAATTGTTTGGAGTTTTGTGATGGCAGATTTGGAAAGCATACAAAGTTTGTAGTTTCGATTCCTTATATAACTATTCCCAAGTCTCTATGACCAGCTTGCGTTTACATAATAACCTGCATTTCTCCGAGGTTTCCGTTGTACTTTATTTTGGACACCTTGCGACTTGCAAGATGGGCTGTGAGAGAGAATTGGATAAAGCTTCAGCTAAAACCCAACTTTTAAAACGCATGTCCAAATATTAATTAACAGTATATCCAAACGGATAGTTTTATATACTTGTGAGAGAGAATTGCACAGAAAAAGCGAAAGCCAATTAACAAACGTCAAAGATTGATGAGGAATATGAAATGAGTGTAATAGTACCCACAAACTCAGGAGACACAGCCTGGGTATTAGTCGCAACAGCCCTAGTTATGCTAATGACCCCTGCATTAGGCTTCTTTTACGGAGGCTTAGTCCGCAAAAAAAACCTAGTGTCAACGATAGTCCAATGCGTCGTCATATTCGCTGTAATTAGCATAGTCTGGGCGCTCTGGGGCTACAGCCTAGTGTTCGGACCTAGCTTCCACGGTATCATAGGTGATCTCTCGTTAGCAGGCTTGAACGGCATGGGAATAAACGATGTCAACACCGTCCTAGCACCGTCCATATCGTCACTGTTGTACTTCGCCTTTCAACTAAAGTTTGCCGCCATCACGCCTGCACTCATCATCGGCGCATGTGCAGAAAGAATCCGATTCCGCTCACTCCTAATCTTCATAGTACTCTGGTCAACGTTCATCTACGTGCCCATAGCTCACTGGGTCTGGAACCCAGAAGGATGGCTACGCAGCTTAGGAGCAATTGACTTTGCAGGAGGCATCGTGGTACACGTCTCAGCTGGCTTAAGCGCCTTAGCAGCCGCACTCGTGGTGGGCAGAAGAAAAGGCTGCAGCACACCATGGAAAGACCATATGAAGGCAATAGACAAAAAAGACAGCGCAACCGAATTCAGACCAACCAACATCCCCTACGTATTACTTGGCGCAGCTCTGCTTTGGTTCGGATGGTTCGGCTTCAACGCAGGAAGCGCATTAGCCGCAAACAACTTAGCCGTTTCAGCACTTGTCACCACAAACATGGCCGCAGCAGCCGCCGCAGTAAGCTGGATGTGCGCAGACTGGCTAATCAAAGGCAAGCCATCCGCAGTCGGCATAGCAGTCGGTGCAGTCGTTGGGCTCGTAGCTATAACACCCGCGGCAGGATACGTAAGTGTAACTTCAGCGTTGATTATCGGTTTGGCAGCAGGCATAATATCCAACTTGGTAGCTAACTGGAGAGCAGGCAGATCACGAGTCGACGATACCTTAGATGTCTTTGCGTGCCACGGCGTCGGCGGGCTTTGGGGTTCAATAGCGACTGGTCTATTTGCTTCCGCAACCATCAGTGTTACAGGCGCTGTAGGGGTAAACGGTGCGTTCTTCGGGAGACCTGAACAACTGGTTGCTCAGTTAATAGCCATAGCTGTAGTGGTACCAGTGGCGTTCTTCGGCTCTTACTTGCTACTGAAATTAGTCAATGTGTTCTCGCCGCTGCGGGTAAGTCCTGAAGCAGAAGATGCGGGTCTCGATCTGAGCGAACACGGTGAAGAAGCCTATCAGCTAGATTAAAACGCGCAGAATGAGCCGAAGAGCCTTCCTTTTTCCTTTTTTGCAATTGCCTCGTCCTCAACATTATGAATAAAATAGTTAGTTTGGCGCCTGATTTTGAACACTTTTCTATTTCCTGCAAAATTGTAAATGACAAACTGCACTTGTGTTCAGTTTAACCATGTTGCCTGAACAAACGTCTAAAGTTTGCTGTTTAAACGGTGTAAATGTATGGTTTAAATATTAGTTCATTCATGCATGTATGAATAAGCATTCAAACGGAGTTCATCGAGGCAGTCTAAGAATGTCTGCAGTTCCTTCTAATCCAGGCGACGTGGCATGGGTGCTCGTATCAACGGCGCTCGTTATGCTGATGACTCCAGCATTAAGCTTCTTCTATGGAGGTTTAGTGAGGAGAAAAAATCTTGTCTCCACACTCGTCCAATGCCTAGTCATCTTCGCCGTCGTCAGCCTTGTGTGGCTCTTCTGGGGCTACAGCCTCGTATACGGTCCGAGCTTTAATGGCATTATAGGAAATCTGTCTTTGGCTGGATTGAACAACGTTGGCGTAGGCACAGTTAGCTCATACGCGCCAGCCGTTCCTGAACTTCTGTTCTTTGCTTTTCAACTGAAGTTTGCGGCGATTACCCCTGCCCTCATTATCGGTGCTTGTGCTGAGAGAGTCAGATTCCGCTCGCTCCTCATCTTTGTGGTTTTGTGGTCAACCTTCATTTATTCACCTATTGCGCATTGGATGTGGAACACTGCAGGGTGGCTGCATGTCTTGGGGGCAGTTGACTTTGCAGGCGGCATAGTTGTCCACATTGCAGCGGGCTTATCTGCTTTAGCGGCTGCCTTAATTGTAGGCAGGAGAATAGGCTTTGTTTATTGGAAAGACTATAGCAAAGCTCTAAACGGCAAGAACGGAGCAGCCCCTATGCCCGAGGCAACGGAGTTTAAACCCACGAACATACCTTACGTGATTTTGGGGGCTGGCTTACTGTGGTTCGGCTGGTTTGGCTTCAACGGCGGCAGTGCATTGGCGGCAGATGGAATAGCCGTCTCAGCTGTCGTCGTCACGAACTTGGCGGCTGCCGCTGCCGCAGTGAGTTGGATGCTTCTAGATTGGGTGAGAAAGGGAAAGCCTTCTGCCATCGGCATCGCAGTCGGCGCAGTTTGCGGGTTGGCAGCCATCACCGCGGCATCTGGTTACGTCAGCGTCACTTCAGCGGTAATTATTGGTTTGGCGGCGGGAGTGATTTCGAATTTAGTGGCTAATTGGCGTGCGGGCAGGTCCAGAATAGATGATTCGCTGGATGTGTTTGCGTGCCATGGCATCGGCGGAATCTTGGGCGCTGTGGGAGTTGGCTTGTTTGCTTCGACGATGATTAATGCAAGTGGCGTTAACGGCTTGTTCTACGGCAGTCTCTACCAACTCGGTGTGCAAGTGTTAGCTATTGCGGTGGTTTCGGCGTTTGCGTTTGCGGGTTCTTATCTGCTGCTGAAGCTGGTGAATGTGTTTTCGCCTTTGCGAGTGAGTCCTGAAGAGGAAGATGCAGGTCTGGACATGAGTCAGCACGGAGAAGAAGCCTACAACCTTGAGTAGCTATCGTTCTACACTCTTCCTGCATTAATCTTAAAAGCACACAGCAATACTGTTTCAAAGAGGAAAATATTTTGATTGCAGACGCGGAACGCGTCGAGAAGCATAAGCTTCCGAAAAAACGTTTTCTCAAAAAACCTTACCCAAAAAAATAAGAGATGAAACGCATTGCCAACTAACAGGGCGTGTAAACCTAAGAAACCGTTTCCATTGAAGTTCTGCCCAAAATGCGGCTCAACCGACATCTTTTGGGCACAAGGCATGCCTCAATTCTGGTCGCTTTGGCAGTGCCATAACTGCGGCTACCGTGGAGCCTTCATTTTAGAAGACGGCAAATTAGCTTCAAAACTTCAGAAAGATTGGAAAAACAAAACTACCCAGCAGCAATGACTTCGCTGCTAGGGCAATTCTGTGGTTTAGTTACTTCTGTTTTGCCAAGTACTTTAGGTGGAATGGTTTGATGAATACGCCTGGTTTCAAGTCAGCTTGGAAAGTCTGTGCTTCTATAATGAAGTCGGAAAGCTCTGATTCCTGCGCTCTGAGGAACTGGGCAAAATCCGTATAGTTCGAATGGAGTGAAATGCACACAGCGTCCCAACCCATTCCTTGTCCGTTGACGACTACGATGACATTAGGCTGCTTTACATACCATTCTTGGAGTTTTTTGAATGCTGCTTCTTTTTCTTCGCCTTTTTTGTGGTTGAGGTTGGTTTTTAGGAAAGTGAATGCTGCAAGTTCGAATCCGATTTGCCCGAACTTTGGTATCACTGTGTATCCTTCGATTATGTTGTCTTCAAGCATGGCTCTTCTTCGGGTTACCGTAGGTTGAGATATGCCTAAGGATTTAGCTAGTTGCCTGTCGCTTCGGTGGGAATCTTTCATTAACTCGAATAGAAGTTGGTAGTCTAAAGGTTTCAGTTCTTTCATTTTGATACGACCTAGTTATGTTCATTATGCATTTTCACATTCATATATAAACTTCATGTTTTTTATGCATGAAATTCCTCGGAGAACCACCCCTAATTTTGCAGGTCTTGGCAATTGAATGCAGGAAAGTCTTAAGAACGCAGCGTCTTTCTACATTCCACAGTGAACGCAAATGCCTGTTTCCCTACTCAAAGAAGTTGAAGAAGAAGCCAGAACCCTCCTGAGCGAATTAATCCGCATCGACACTACTAATCCACCTGGCAACGAGACAAAAGCAGCCCGATATCTGTCTGAAAACTTGAACAAAGAGGGCTTTAAATGTGAACTTCTCGAGTCTGCACCCGAAAGAGGCAGCCTCATCACTCGGCTAAAGGGTACAGGAGAAAAACCAAACTTGCTGCTGCTGTCTCATCTGGACGTGGTTGCCGCCAACGCAAAAGAATGGAGTGTTGACCCATTTGGCGGAGTTGTCAAAGATGGTTTTGTTTGGGGGCGAGGCGCTCTGGACATGAAAGGCATGACCGCAATAGAAGTAATAGCGCTTAAGCTGTTGAAACGCAACGGCATCAAGCTCAAAGGCAACGTCATCTTGGCAGCGACGGCTGATGAGGAAATGGGCGGAATCGGGGGAGCAGATTACCTGCTGAAGAATCATCGAGAGAAGATTTTCGCCCCTTACGTCTTGAACGAGGGCGGCGGATCAGCCATCCCGATAATGAACAAGAACGTGTACACGGTGAACACGGCTGAGAAGGGCTTGATGTGGTTCAGGGTGAAAGCGAAAGGTACACCTGGACATGGCTCTATGCCTGAAGCAGCGGACAACGCTATCATGCGCATGAACAGGGTCGTAGAGAAACTCGGCAACTATTGCGCGAAGATTATGCTGGTGCCTACGATGAAGCAGTTTCTCAGCGAATTTGCAGCGGAAGACGTGAACCTACGGCAGCCTCTCCAACATATTCTTGCAGATCCTGAGTCAAGCGACAAGGTACTAGGTGAATTGGAGAAGTCTGCAATGACGCTGGTAGATGAGATTCGTCCGCGGTTAAGGATGACCATCACGCCAACCATGATTCAGGGTGGAGTGAAAGAGAACGTTATTCCCTCTGAATGCGAAGCAGTTTTCGACTGCAGAGTACTTCCAGGGCAGACAACAGCGCAAGCTCAAGCACAGATTAGGGAACTGCTTAAAGGTGAGGATTTGGGAAAACTGGCGTTTGAAAACATTCAGGTTCAGGAACCTACAGAATCGCCTGTGGAAACGCCGTTGTACAATGTCATCAAAGATGTTCTACAATATTTTGAGCCAAACTGCGGTGTGGCGCCTATTTTGATGGCGGGTGGAACGGATTCGCGTTTCTTCCGCAGGTTAGGCAGCGTATGTTACGGTTTTCACCCGATGCGCAGCGAGACGCGATATGGGTCTAAGCTGACCAGACGAGAGCACGGCATAGACGAGCGGATTTCTGTGGAGAACTTGGTTTTTGGGGTTAGCGTGCTTTACGAGACGATTAAGAGATTCTCAAGTTGAAGGCAAAAAATAGCTCAAGTTTCAATCATTTACATT
This sequence comes from Bathyarchaeia archaeon, assembly GCA_041479225.1. Taxonomy (GTDB): domain Archaea; phylum Thermoproteota; class Bathyarchaeia; order Bathyarchaeales; family Bathycorpusculaceae; genus JADGNF01. Next base: position 676 of record JBGOXQ010000045.1, on the reverse strand, counting down.
GAATTTCCTTAAACAGAGGATTTCGAAGAGGAGTTTGATTTTTTGCTTTGCAGTTTGGTTGATAATACGCCTTCCAGCAGGAAAAGAACCATCGCAATCGCAGTCACAGTGACAAGCAAAATGAAGTCGTACTGCAACTGTTCTCCCCTCAGCAGCCTCGCAGCGGCGATAATTGCCTCTATGCTCAGAATGCCTATGAAGAAGAAGGAGTAGAAAATCATTCTCGGGAAGAGCTTGCCGCCCACCCAGAAATACCCCTTCACGCTCTGCTTCTGCTTGAGCACGTAGTCGCCGTAAGAGGTTTTCTCCACTAAACCAAGTTCTTCAAGCTTCTGCAGTTGCCTGTAAGCCACACTGGGACTGCTAAGATTAGCTAACCGCGTCAGTTCTCGGGGTCCAAGGGGCTTATCCTGATTCACTAAGGCTACGTATACTCTGAGGGTTGTGCCGTCTAACTCTTGGTCCGCGGACACACTTAGTCCCTCGTAGCGATAGACACATCCAGTCCACTGTAGAACAGCAATATTTGGTTTTCACTCAACAACGAATTGTACAGGAAACCGTCGCCCACAGTTTGAAGCACCACCTGCTTGAAACTGTAATCATCTGCAAATTGACCTGAGCCAGTGTTTTCTATTCGACCTTCAGCAGTGACATAAAGAAAGATTGCACTGTT
>JBGOXQ010000044.1:0-10300 GCA_041479225.1 Bathyarchaeia archaeon | reverse complement strand
TGTGCTGGTTGGGATGATGTTGATTGCGGCTGCGCGTGCTCTGCGTAGGTCTTTGTGGACGAGGTCTTGGACTTTTTGGTCGTTGGTGTAGCTGTGGCAGGTGGTCATGAATGCTTTTTCTAGGCCGAATTCGTCTGCGAGGACTTTGCTGACTGGTGCGAGGCAGTTGGTTGTGCAGCTGGCGTTGCTGAGTATGTTGTGTTTGACTGGGTCGTAGGTTTTTTCGTTTACGCCCATGACGATGGTTGCGTCTGGTCCTTCTGCTGGTGCGCTGATGAGGACTTTTTTGGCTCCTGCGGTGAGGTGTTTGCTTGCGTCTTCTTTTTTGGTGAAGAAGCCTGTTGATTCCACAGCAAGATAAACGCCAAGGTCTTTCCATGGGAGTGCTGCGGGGTCTTTTTGGCTGACGACTTTGAGGGTTTTTCCGTTGACGACTATGTCGTTTCCTGCGACGGTGACTGTGCCGTTGAAGCGTCCGTGAACTGAGTCGTATTTGAGTAAGTGCGCGTTGGTTTTTGCGTCTGTGAGGTCGTTAACTGCGACGAAGTCTATGTTTGCTTTCTTTTCGATTGCTGCTCGGTAGAGGAGTCTGCCGATTCTTCCGAATCCGTTAATTCCTACTTTTATCGCCATATTATATTTTCACCTTTATGTGGGGTGTAACAGAATGTTTCGCTTAATTAATTTTCCGACATGGAAGCTGCTGATAGGTTGAAAACACAAAATGATAACATTCCGTAACTTTTGATTATGGCTTTTTGGCTTGGGAACTGCCACGATTTTTCTTCTATACCCCCTCTATCGCTAAACAGTTTATGATTTGGGGTCGGTTTACAAATTGGCGTGTGATTTGGGTTTTTCCGCGGCTAAAAAAGGCGTGAAAAGGAGTGGAAAGGTTTAGACTGGGCAGCTTCGGCAAATTCTGACTTGTCTTAAGCCACAGTGACTTCTTTCTTAGCCAAGCCCTCAACCATGAGGGGAACTATTTTGCTAGCTTTTAATATCTCTAAAAAGAGCGCTTCACCTTTGTCGTCAACGTGAAGTATCATGTCGCCTACTTCTTTGGCGTGGGAAAGCTTGCCTTTCTCTTTCACCACGATGGTCAGCACATCAGATTCTTCGTCGTATTTGATTTTATAGGTCATAGCGCTTTCTCCTAACGAGATAGAAGATGATTACAGGTAAAAGTCTTTTCTGCAGACTGGCTGAGAAGGACATCGAGTTTGTGTTTAGACACACCAGCCCCACTGATTGCGTAAGAACCTCTTTGGGACAGGTTCTCTGTCGTGTTTGTTCAGAATCACTTTTAAACCTCAACCCCGTATCAAGTTAACCAGCGCAAGCTGGACTAGGTGAAAGCACACGTTAAACGAGAAATCATGTGGTGCCGTAGTGTATGTGAAGAATCCTGAAGTTAACTATCTTATTCTCCAGTATGAAGCGGGACATTGGGACTTCGTTAAAGGCAACGTTGAGGAAGGAGAAACTGAAAAAGACACGGTTGTCCGCGAGCTCCAAGAGGAAACGGGCATAGCAGACGCCCAATTCATAGAGGGCTTCAAAGAAAAAATCACCTACTTCTACAAGCGACAAGGCGCAACCGTATACAAGGAAGTGGTTTTCTTCTTGATGGAAGCCAACACGAAACAGGTCAAAATATCCTTTGAACACATAGGCTTCGATTGGCTACCGTACGAACGCACTATGGAGAAGCTCACTTTCAAAAACGCCAAAGACATCTTGCACAAAGCACACGAGTTCCTTAAGAAACAGGGAAAAATATAACCATCTAGAGTTTGTTGCCTGGCTTTTCCGTAATTAATCCGTATCCGATGAGTCTCCATCGAGCGGTGATTTTTCTGCTTATGGCAACTCTTGAACTTGGAAGTACACAAACCGGCCTGTTCAACTTAACCCTAATCAAGTTCCCTTTGGCTGCAATGACTTTTCCAGTGTTCACGGCTGCGCCAACGTGAAGCAACAGGGTTTCGTCGAGGTTTATTTTTTCAACTTTTAAGAGCTCTTTTGTTCCCACCGCACGTTCCAAAACATGCGTTTCCAAAGTCAACTCAGTCAATGTAGGTGGAAGCATGCCTGTTTTTCCAGCGATGTTTCCAGTCAAGCCGTCTGCTTTAGAGTAAGAGGGGTCCAAGAGCGTTCCAACGCCAACTAGTCCCCCGCAAGTTGCCTCTTTCACATACGCCTCGCCTGCTTGGAGAGTGAAGACTTCGCTGACAAGCGGGTCATAGATTGTTTTGCCTTCCCGCTCCATCATGATGCCAGGGCGGATTTCAATTTCTTCGCCAACGGCAAACTTCCCTTGCGATATGGTTCCTCCGACAATGCCGCCCTCCATGTCTTCGATGGGGGTTCCAGGCTTGTTAACGTCAAAACTACGGATAATGTACATGAACGGCGGTTTCGTTACATCCCTATGCGGCGAGGGAATAATTTCTTCAATTGCGTTAAGAAGCACATCTATGTTTATCCCGCGCTGAGCCGAAACAGGAATAATCGGCGCGTTCTCCGCCACGGTTCCCTTCACGAAAGCCTTAATCTCACTGTAACTCTGCAGTGCCCTTTTCTCATCAACGATGTCTATTTTGTTCTGCACGATAATTACGTTCTTTATGCCGATAACTTCAGCAGCTGCCAAGTGCTCACGTGTCTGCGGTTGCGGGCACGGTTCATCAGCAGCTATAACAAGTATAGCTCCATCCATAATAGCAGCCCCCGAAAGCATCGTAGCCATCAGCGCCTCATGCCCAGGAGCATCCACAAAACTTATGGCTCGAACAAAAACGCCTTTTTCACCACAGGCGGGACAGTCAGGTTTCGTAGAATAGTTCTTAGGAGTTTCACACGTCGGGCATTTGTATATCGGTAAGTCAGCATAGCCCAGTTTTATCGTGATGCCTCGTTTCAGTTCTTCGCTATGTCGGGAAGCCCAAACGCCCGTTAAAGATTGAACTAAGGTTGTTTTTCCGTGGTCTACATGCCCTATGGTGCCGATGTTGACTTCTGGCTGCTTAGGTAAGGCTTTGGTTTCGCTGCTCATGTTATTTCCACAAGTACCAAGTAATCTTGAAAGATAAAGGAAGGGGAGTTAATAAATTTTGACAATCTACGCTGGGGGGCTTGGCGCTTTTACTTCAGGCTTTGCTTGAGGCTTTGCTGCAGCCTTAGCTTCCTTTGGTTTCGCAGGTTGATCAACGAGTTTCACATTGATCTGCACAATGTCATCGGTTATCACGTTGCCGCGAACCGCTTTCCGTTTCCTTTCTCCATCTTTTGTTGGATTAAATCCCACGCCGCCGCTCAATACGACTTTTCTTCGGACTCCGCCGTGAACGTTTGGTCTGATGGGGACGCCGTCTTTATCTGATCCGCCCATTAGTTGCAGTTTTTGTCCTGGTAAATCTACGACTGCGGCATCCATGGTTTCGCCAATTCTTCGTCCTATGAAGGGTACAGCGCGTGCTTCCTCAAGCTCAACTACTTTTGAAGTTCCCGTTTGAGGGTCAGACACTATTACCTTGAACTTTGCCATTTGCTACTTAACTCTCCAGCGCAGTATGAAGGTAAAAACCTCTCTATTAAGGATTTATCCAAGGAAATCTAATTTATTAGAGAGTCAACTCGCAAGAAACTGAAAAACTTGCGTGGCAAATCAAATCTACTCTCGAAACTCAATGCGACAGAATTGGCTGCTACCTTAGAGATTAGCCAAACCATAAATAGTGTGCACTATTAAGGAGAAATCAGTGTAGTTATGAATGCAAACCGACCTAAACCCGTTCTAGTAATCGCCCTAGACGCTGCTGAACCAAGCCTAGTGGAGCGATGGATCAACGATGGAACGTTGCCAAACCTTAAGAGTCTCCGCTCCGAAGGAGCATACGGGCGACTGAAATCATCAGCCGAGTGGTTGGCTGGTTCGCCGTGGCCAACCTTCTACACGGGAACAAGCCCCGCCGAACATGGATTATACGAAACGACACAATGGCGAGCTGAACGAATGCAGAATGTTCAAGCCAGTCCAGAATGGTTACCTTTGTGTCCTTTCTGGAGGAATTTGGGCAAAAAAGAGCTCAAAGTTGTTTCCGTTGACTTACCCATGACATATTCTCCGGAACCTTTTAACGGAATAGAGATTCGCGGATGGATGACCAATGACAGCATATCTTATGCGGGAAAACCGACTTCTTACCCATCAATTGAGGTTGATTGCGTTCGCGATAAGTTCGGCTTAGAACCCATTCCAATTACTAGTGAAAATTGGGGGCTTCAAAAAATCAAGTCTTTGCTTAGAATGCGCGATCAATTAATTCAAGCAACCCAGCGCTTGGCCGACCTTGCCAGAACGCTAATGATCCATGAGAAATGGGACCTATTTATGGTAGCTCTTGCAGCTCCTCATCGAGGCGGTCACAAACTATGGGATCTTTCAGGAACGTACGGAAGTGTCAGAACAGGCGATCGAGAGGAATTCTCTCATGCTTTGCGAGATATTTATGTCGCATGTGACAAGGTGGTTGGACAACTTACTAAAACGGCAAGCCATGATGCAAACAAACTCGTTTTTTCTCTACACGGAATGCAACCAAACAATAGCCGAAGTCACCTTTTACCCAAGATTTTGCATCATATTTTGGATGGCAACTCAAAATATGGCCAAGAATCAAATGAAGGTTATTGCAGCTTTCAAAGAAGAATTACAGAATATGTGCCAAATGTGTGGCGGTCTATGGCTTTCTCACCTAACTCATTAGCTTACAAATTATTTTATTCTTTCCACTCGAGAATTGAAAACAACACGCCCAGAATTGGTGCCGCACCTGCTTTCACCTTAGAGACCGACCTGAATGGCTACATTCGAATCAACCTGCGCGGTCGGGAGAAAAATGGAATCGTGGAGCCTGGTGAAGCGTTTGATCAATTATGCGCAGCAATAGTCAAAGACCTTGAAACCTTCGTCGATGTTGACACTGGCGAACCAGTTGTTGAGCAGGTGGTGCGAACAGATGAGATTTTTAAAACAGGTAATAGACTCAAGTATCTGCCCGATCTCATTGTCCGGTGGGCGCCCAGTCCATTCACTAACCAACGAGCAATTATGTCGAACCGGTACACGTCTCTGTCTATTTCGGCACCTAAGCGGAATCTCGACGGTCGAAGCGGAAACCACAGTTCTGAAGGATTTTTATTATCCGTTGGGAGTGGAATTCCGCACAATTCGCAAATAGAAAACGGTAATATTCTCGACCTTGCTCCCACGATTTGCTCCTTGCTTGGCGCTCCGAAGCCAGTTCAGATGCGTGGAAATTCGCTATGGGCGATTAACAAAGATATATGAGCTTGTTAAAATTAATGCCCCAGTCTAATATGAACAAAAAACTTGTGACTCGAAAAAGACTTTAGATGCCTTGCCTGAATATGATGAGACAAACGAGTGAAAAGGCTCGCAGAACATGAACATATGTTCCCAAACAACACGAGAAATATATGAGAAAAATGTCCACAAATTTAGCGCACGCGCCTTTTTGGATAACTTTAAAATGGTCAAACCCCAATTTTTGTCTTACATTCCTTATGATTCTTGGAGTTCTGACAATAAATGAGTAAATTTGCCGTCCTTTATACGTTCCCTGAACCAGCTTTCAAGTTGGCAACGCAGAGACTGCAGAGACTTATCATTATGAACCCGAAGGTTACTTTCTTTCCGATTGTTGGACCAAGGCAGTTCCTCTATATTCCGATGATTATAGATCAGTACATGTTCGGATCTAATTCTAAGAAATTACCTTTGGTCGGCACCTTTTCGCATGTAATAAATTGGTTAGCTTTGTCTGCGCCTGGTGTTTTCTGGCTTTCTATGGCTATTAATAAAAAGATTTTGACCCTCACCAGAAGCAACACGCTAACTGAAATGGGTGCCAGAATAAATCATATGGGGCTGCAATCCCTGTACGTAGACTTCACGCCTATGGCACTCTGGAATTTGGACCACAGTATCATGAAATGGTTCAACAGTTTAGGCAAACAGTTTGACTTTGATTATTTGATATTCTCCGAGTCCGACATATTCACAACCAAGCCTCTCGATACAATTTATGAAAAGTACACGAAACTCTATGATGCATGCTTTGTTGACTTTGAAGTAGCCGCTCCGGAGTGGCGTTTCTACAATTTCCCTCCTGGCTGCAGGAGAGCCACAATAAAATGGCTGAAACAAAAGATGCTTCCAACGACATTGTATCGCAGCATTTTTGCGGGAGCATTAATTTCCCGCCGCTGCCTTGAAAGACTGCAACAACTCAGAATAGATTTCTCAGGAGCACCGTATTGTCAGAATGAAATGAGATTGCCTACGATCCTAAGTGCACTTGGCTTTAGGTGTGGCAGGTTGGATTTTCCTTTCGTTAGGTACAGACCCGAATGGTCTCGAAACGAAATCTTGGCTAATGCGGATGCAGGCATTTTTCATCCTGTCAAAAGATCTATTCAATAGGAGATGAAGATCACCTCTGGCTAACAAGGCAGATTGTTGGTCATCTAGGTTTTTGCTCCGGATTTTCTTCCCGTTTTTGTTCGACTCTTCCTATTTTGAATTAATATTAATATCATGCTTTTCACTTTGAGCAATGTTGAGGGATTGGACGTTAAAACGTCACGGAAAGAATATGTTTCATTACTGCTACAATGGCGGAGAAAGAGCACTGGAAAAGATTAGAAAGGCGGCTGGATGTAAGCCTCATCTTTCTTATCTTGAACTTCATTTGGCAGATCATTGCAACCTGAACTGTAAGGGCTGCAGTCATTTCTCTCCGCTTGCAGAAAAACGATTTGCAGATTTGAATGAACACAAACGTGACATGAAACAACTCCTAAAACTTTTTTCGACAATTGACAAGATAGTGCTGATGGGCGGAGAACCCCTGCTTAACCCCCAAATCGATTCTTTCTTGTTTGTGACTAGAGCTTGCTTTCCTAAAGCTAGCATACTAATTTATACCAACGGAATTCTTCTTCCTGAAATGTCTGAAACATTCTGGAATGCTTGCAGAGCTTGCTCGGTTGGAATTGATATTACAATTTATCCTCCCCTAAAACAAAAAGAGTCTGCCCTCGTTCAGCTTGTGAAAGACAATGGCCTAAAAGCATATTCTCATTCAGTCACTCTCTTCCACGCTTTCTACAACAAAAAAGGCGACACAAACTCAAACGCGGCCTTCAAAAAATGTCGCAACCGCTGGTACACTCCTATGCTCAAAGAAGGAAGAATCTACATATGCCCAAAACCCGCTACAATGAATTACTTCAATAAGGAGTTTGATTTGAAAGTTCCAATAACTGGATTTGTAGATATTTATGCGTCTGGTCTTAATGGATGGGATGTAAAAAAGCAATTGAACAAAGCTTCATCAACATGCTGCTACTGCACACTTGGATGGAATGTTATTCCAGTTTTCCCATGGAATACGTCAAAACTAGCTTTGCTAGACTGGGATGCATTGGCTAATCAAACCTAAAGAAAAAAGAGGCTTGAGTTGGAGATGTCTCCAGAGGGTCCATGATAAGGATTTTTAAGCGTCAAAAACTTCTCTCAAATATAATAATGTCTTTTTTGGGGTAAAAGTTTTAATTCACGTTCGAAGTCGTGCTTTGGCTATGTGGAGACTGGGGTTCTTCTTCCACGAAATAGCGTTTGGGCTACTAAGTGTCTTCATCCCGCTGTACGTGGTAACGTTCCAGAATACGGAAATCCTAGGTGGACCTCTTGTTGCTTTGGGCGTTATGATTTCAGTGGCTATATTCTGCACTATTCCTGCCTCGTTCCTTTGGGGATACCTCTGCGATGCCACGCGCCATTACAAAGTGTTTATCCTGCTGTCCTTCCTTTCTTCAGCAATTATTCTCTTCCTAATGACGCTTCCATTTGCTCAAAATATTCTCTTGTTCGTCGTCTTGTACGTTGCAATGCAGATGCTTCACGTAGCCCATGAAGCTCCCAAAAACGTGCTCATAGCTGAGCATTATAGCAGAGATGAATGGGAAAAATCCTACGGCTTCTACGAAGGGCTCACGGAAATTGGCTTCATTATCGGTTTAGCTATAGGTTTAATCGCGTTTGCATCTAGCCTAGGTTTCGGCATCGTAGCTACCTATACCTTGTACCTGTGCAGCGGTTTAAGTGTGGTTGCGTTCGTTCTGTCCATATTCCTGATCGCTGATCCATTGATGATTTTTGAAAGGCGCCTTGTAGGCATAGAGAAGAGAATAGACTACACAACCCGAGGTGTAGAATCTTCCTCCAGACTGATGGATGGGTTAAAATGGGATGGGTCACTCAAAGAAGATAACTTCCTAGGATTTGCCTTAGCCATAGTTCTGTTCTCTTTGGCTACAAGCATTTTGTTCACACCGCTACCCATATTCCTGCACCAAGGATTAGGGCTGAGTGAAAGCTGGGTTTATGTAGCCTATATCCTGAACTCAGTTGGAGCTACAGTTGGCTACTTCTTCATTCGTGGACGCGCCAGATCCATGGATATAAGAAAACAGATGCCCCGCTTTGTGCTCTTGCGTAGCTTACTTGTGTTCTTGCTTGTTGGGGTTGTCCAGTTTGCTTTTTCGCCCAACATTTTAACTGGGGTGTTGTTGATGTTTATCGGCTTCGCCTACGCCATGTATTACATCATGATGCTCTCGCTCTCGATGGAACTTATCCCCCAAGGAAAAAGTGGCGGGTTCGACGTCCTCGTTGGCTTGGGTGCAGCTGTAGGCTCCTTCTTGGGACCTTTCCTTGCTAAGAACTTGAATTATCTTCCAACTTTTTTAGTAGCTGGTGCGGTTTTCTTCTTTGCGTTCGTCACGTTAAAAGCATTTTCGCGGTAGGGAAAAAAGAAAAAGAAAGTTGGTTTGTGCTGCGTCTATTCTACGTGGACTCTGTACAGGTCTACGTCTTCGCGCATGCTGGGGGTCAGCTCTAAGAAGTCTCGGACTGAGCGTTCGATGTCTTTGGACTGCGTTATGTATCTGCCGACGATGAGTATGTCTGCGCCTTTGTCTAGGGCTTCTTTAGCTGTTTCCGGAACTATGCCGCCTGCGACTGCAATGAGGTACTTCTTGTCTGGGAAAGCTTCGCGAATCAATGCTATGCGTTCTAGTCCGCTGCTTCTGCCGGTTTCTTGGTCGATGCCTCGGTGTAGGATGATGACGTCTGGGAATTCTTTAAGTGATTTGAGTTTTCCAAGCACATCATCAACGTTAAGCATGTCTATGAAACCGTAGATACCCATGCGTCTTGCTTCGTGCACGGTTGCGTCCAGTGTTTCTGGCGGTGCAAGTCCTGCAGCTACAACTGCGTCTGCGGTGTCTTCGTAGGCAATGTCTGCTTCGACTTTTCCAACGTCCAATGTCTTGAGGTCGGCAACCATGAAGAAGTCTTTGGCGACTAGCCTGAGGTCGTTTATGACTCTGGTTCCGTAGCGTTTAATCAGTGGGGTGCCAACTTCGATGATTACGCGGTCGCTGCCTGGAATCTGGGCAAGAACCTTCTTAGCGCTCTCCAGTGAAGGTGCATCTAGTGAAATTTGCAGGTAAGGTGGTCTCCATAGGCGTGGAACTTTGAAGCCCATGATGGGGTGCTTTGCCCGGTCTTTGTCGAAGTTGATTTTCTCGACCGATGGGTATTTCTTGAGGGCGCGTTGGATAGCCATTTTTGTAGCGCCATAGTTGTACTGGTAGATTTTGCGCATGTCAGCTGCCTGTGGGTGGACGAATACGCTGCAAATGATAACCCAGTCTTCCACTTTGTCTATAGGTATGATTCCATCCTCGACTGAGTCTGCAACGGCTTTTGCAACTGCGGCTTGGGCTGGACCGAAAATTTTCCCCACGTCTTCCATGCTTTTAACCGTGACTTTAGGGACAATGAGGGTGTGTGGTTTCGGCGGCAAGTTGGGCCTAATGACCGCAAGCAGAGGGGTGTGTCCTGCTGAGAGCATAGTCATACCTTGAGCGAAGGCTTGTCCGATTGGCCCTGCTTTGTCTCCTATCATGAGGTCTATGTGGGCAACTTCGTTTCCTTCTCCCAAAAGCGATTCGCCGATTAAGTATACTGGTCCGTCGTCTATGAGGGTATCATCTGCCATAGCTGTCGGCATTCGGTCAAGAATTTCTTTGAAATCGACATTGAATTCTTTCATCCATGTGTAAAGTGTATCTCTGTGAATGTTTAAGGTCTTTGCTGTACCAGATATTGTCGGTTTATTCTTAGAGTTTGATTCTTTTTTGG